>JBEGNB010000023.1:0-4911 GCA_041182785.1 Bacteroidota bacterium | reverse complement strand
CTTTTGAAGTAAAGACCATTAAAAGAGAAGTAAAAACTGAAATAATAGCCGCTTCAGGTGTGCTGGAAACCAGTTTTTGGCAGGCGCTTACCGATAACGGCCTGTCTGATGCACTGGCTGACGGGATGATTGACGTGCTGGCCTCTTCTGTTGATTTCTATCATCAGAAAGTGGGTGATCGTTTCAAAGTTGTTTTTGAACAGCATTATATTGATGGAGAAGCTGTTGGTACAGGTAAAATTATTGCTGCTGCTTACGAACGCGATGGAAAGGAATACTATGCCTTTAATTTTGAGAAGGAGGGTGAAAAAAGTGATTACTACGATTTTGAAGGAAGACCAGCCAGAAAGGCTTTCCTCAAGTCTCCCGTAAAATTCAGTCGTATTTCGAGCCGGTACAATCTTCGTCGCCTTCACCCCGTACTCGGATATCACAAGGCACACCGGGGTACCGATTATGCCGCACCCCAGGGAACACCTATCATGGCAGTTGCCGATGGTACTGTAGTGGAAGCCGGCAGAAGAGGAGGAAACGGTATTTATGTAAAAATAAGGCACGACGCTATTTATCAGACTCAGTATCTCCACATGTGCAGGCACGCGAAGGGCATCCGTCCGGGTACCCGCGTGGTACAGGGACAAACGATAGGGTATGTCGGTTCTACCGGACTGGCAACAGGGCCTCACTGCTGCTTCCGCTTCTGGAAAAACGGTGTGGAAGTTGATCACCTGCGACTGAATCTTCCGCAACCGGAACCAATCAAGGGCGCCGTCCTTCAGGAATTTACTGTGGTCAGAGATTCACTTGTCAGGGTGCTGGGAAATGTGGAGTATCGCATGCACGGAAGAACAGATGAACAAAAGCCGGAAACGGCCCCCTGAGGACTTTCCTCGCAAACGCCCCCGGAGCAACAATCCCGGGGGCGTTTTTTTTGGAAGGCTTTTGTCCTTATTCAGGCAAACTTTTCAACGATTCGTATTTTCATTCGTTTATATCCTATGAATCGAGACTATTCAAAACTGACACTGGGATTCTCGCCTTGCCCAAACGATACGTTCATTTTCGATGCCATGGTGCACGGAAAAATTGATACGGAAGGATTAGAGTTCGATGTCTTTATGGAAGATGTGGAGGCATTGAATCAGCGGGCATTTGCCGGAGATATTGATATAACCAAACTGAGCTATCACGCATTTGCCCATCTGACGCATAATTTCGCTCTGCTTAATGCCGGAAGTGCTTTGGGAAATAACTGCGGCCCGTTGCTTGTTTCCAAAAAGCCAATGACGAGCGACGAAATCACAAGTGCCAGAATTGCCATACCGGGTAAAATGACAACTGCCAATTTTTTGCTCTGCCTCGCATTCCCGGAGGCGGTCAATAAACACACCGTTCTTTTCTCCGATATCGAAGATGCCGTGCTTAGAGGTGATGCCGATGCAGGACTGATTATCCATGAAAACAGATTCACCTATGAACAGAAGGGCCTCGTCAGGATTATTGACCTCGGTGAATTTTGGGAATCAACAACCGGATACCCGATTCCTCTGGGTGGAATAGTGGTGAACAGAAACCTTCCCGACGATGTACAGAGAAAGGTTGACCGGATTATGCGACGCAGCGTAGAATTTGCTTTCAGTAACAGGGATGAGGTGATGCCGTTTGTTCGTTGTTATGCACAGGCCATGGAAGACGATGTCATGATGTCGCATATTGGTCTTTATGTGAACGATTATACTATTGATCTGGGAGACTCCGGCAAAGGAGCTATACAGTATATGATGAACGTAGCTTCGGAAAAAGGATTGATTGGAAAAGTGAGTGATAATCTGTTCGTTTCTTAGCTACCTTTGCTTCTCTAGTACCGTGCCTATGAATCGCTTCAGCATCTGTTCTTGTTCGTTGCTCTTTGCAACAGTTCTATTTTCCTGCAGAAACCAGACCGGCAGTCAACCGGGCGAATCGCCTGAAATCGTCCGGGAGGGAAGTCAGGGAACAGCCGATTCTTCAGGCTCTATCGAAAATCTGTTCAATGATTCGGAAAACAGGGACAGGAATATCTGGCAAAAACCGGAAATGGTAATTTCCATGCTCGGTGATCTGAATGGAAAAACTGTAGCAGATATCGGAGCCGGTTCAGGATACTTTGCTTTTCGTCTGACACCCAAAGCAGAAAAAGTAATTGGAATTGATATTGATCCGGGATTCATATCTTTCCTCGACAGCATGAAAGTGCGGCTTCCTGAATCATACAGAGATCGTTTCGAGTCAAGACTGGCTCAACCGGATGATCCGATGCTCAAGCCGGGAGAAGCAGACGCCGTCATTATCGTCAACACGTATGCCTATATTGATAACCGGACTCAGTATCTGAAAACACTGTACAAGGGAATTACTCCCCGGGGCAGACTACTGATTGTGGATTTCAAGAAAAATGATATTCCGGTCGGACCACCAGACCATTTCAGAATTACACTGAATGATGTTCGTCGTGAACTCGTATCCGCAGGGTTCAAAGTCGTACAGATTGATCTGGAGTCTCTGGATTATCAGTATATCATCATTGCGGAAAAGGAATAGCCCATTATAACAATTCACCTGAAAAGCTTTTCAGCTCATGCGCGGCGCACTCAAGATATTTACTGCCTTCGGAATACCTGTCTTCATTCACTGGACTTTCGGCTTCGTATTTGTTTTCATTCTCTGGAACGCACAGTCGGAGGGAATGACGACTATGGAAACGCTTACCTATACGGCGCTTTTTATGTCGCTTTTTGTATGCGTGTTATTACATGAATATGGCCATGCCCTGGCTGCCAGGCGTTATGGTGTAAAAACGCAGGATATTGTGCTGATGCCTATTGGCGGTGTTGCCCGTCTGGAGAAGATGCCGGACAAACCCATGCAGGAATTTGTGGTCGCAATAGCCGGACCAATGGTTAATGTGGTGATCGCTATTTTGCTCATGCTGGGTATCTGGTTGCTGACAGATCCTGCCTATATCGAACTGATGGCCAATCTGGTCATATCAGCTGAAGAGGGAAATGAAATTATTGAAGAGACCGGTATTCAAATTCCTCAAACGCTTCAGTTCGCAATCAATCTGGCTATTTTGAATATTGTACTGGTTATTTTCAATATGATTCCTGCTTTCCCGATGGATGGGGGACGTGTGTTCAGGGCATTATTGTCTATGAAAACAGGCAGACCCAAAGCTACACGGATTGCTTCCATGGTGGGTCAGGTAATTGCCGGACTGATTATTTTTTATGGTATTTGGACCAATGCCTTCATGACAATTGTATTAGGTCTTTTTGTTATATATGGTGCCCGGAGTGAGAATGCCATGGTACAGCTGGAGGATTTACTAAGCCGTTATACTACCCGCGATCTTGTAAGGACTCAGTTCACCCGTATTAACGCGAACGACTGGATGATGACAGCTATCGAGTTGTTCCGTCACGGGCTTGAGCGCCATTTTCTTGTTTTTGATATGGATGGAAACCTTGTTGGTGTGCTTGAAGAAGAGAGTATTCTTCACGCCATGAAAAAGCCGGACGTCACAACTGAGGTAATCAATTATGCTCATCGTCCGCAGACAGTTCTGATCAGTGATTCACTGACGGAAGTTCACAGGCGGATCCGTTATGAAGGGTACGGTATTGTTGCTGTTCTGAACGAAGAAGGAAATCTGGCAGGTGTGGTTGACGAGGCAGCTCTCGCCAATTTCATCCGGCTGGAGGAGTGGATGTCCGCGAAGCGATGAAGCAAGTTTGTACAAAACGAAACGGGCCTGTGGTTTGATACCATCGGCCCGTTTTATTTTATAAAGGAAGTCTGTTTAACCTCCGAAAGCATTCAGACCTGTTACATCATGCCCGGTGATGAGCAGGTGTATGTCGTGGGTTCCTTCGTAAGTGAGTACGGTTTCCAGATTCATCATGTGTCTCATAACCGGATACTCATTGGTGATGCCCATGCCGCCGTGAATCTGGCGAGCTTCCCTTGCCACGTTGAGGGCGGTGATTACGTTATTGCGTTTTGCCATACTGACTTGAGCCGGTGTGACCTTTCCTTCATTGGCCAGAACTCCGAGTCGCCAGGTGAGCAACTGGGCTTTGGTAATTTCGGTAATCATTTCCGCCAGTTTTTTCTGTGTCAGTTGGAATCCACCGATAGGTCTTCCGAACTGCTCGCGTTCTTTGGAGTAGCGGAGTGCGGAGTCATAGCAATCGAGTGCGGCCCCGATAGTACCCCATGCTATACCGTAGCGTGCTTTTGTCAGGCAGGTGAGCGGGCCGCGCATTCCGAGTACATTGGGCAGTTGATTTTTCTTTGGGACACGAACATCTTCAAAAATAAGTTCGCCGGTGATACTGGCGCGCAGACTCCACTTTCCGTGAATTTCCGGAGCGGAGAAACCTTTCATACCTTTTTCGACAATCAGGCCTATAACCTTTCCGTCTTCATTTTTTGCCCATACCACAGCGATGTCTGCAACAGGTGAGTTGGTGATCCACATCTTGGCGCCGTTGAGAATATAGCTGTCGCCATCATCTTTCACATTGGTGATCATACCGGCGGGGTTGGATCCGGCGTCCGGCTCGGTGAGTCCGAAGCAACCGATCATTTCACCGCTGGCCAGTTTGGGCAGGTAGTGACGGCGTTGTTCTTCGGAACCGAATTTGTAAATCGGGTACATAACGAGGGAGCCTTGCACCGATGCCATGGACCGGATACCGGAGTCGCCGCGTTCCAGTTCCTGCATGATGACGCCGTAGGCAATTTCGTCCATACCTCCGCAGCCGTATTCTGCGGGGAGTGAGGGGCCAAAAGCGCCTATTTCTGCCAGGCCTTTAAAAAGATGTGTGGGGCATTCCGCGCGGTGGGAATAGTCTTCTATGATTGGGC
>JBEGNB010000022.1:0-4150 GCA_041182785.1 Bacteroidota bacterium | reverse complement strand
GCTGTATGATTGGCTGTACCTGTAGTCAGTATCCGGCGATACCCCGCGCCAACCAGTATTTCTCTGGCAGTAGCCAACTGCTGCCATGCACCGAACACTACGACGTCATCCAGGGCACTCGTTTGTAGCGTACCGTGAAAATAAACGTCTGCCCTGGCCGGCAGCCTGTACCCGCCAGCGTCAAATCCGATATCGGGCCTGTTGATATGGCTGAGTCCCGCTCCGACAGATGCCGAATTGCGACTGGCATCTGCGCTGTACTGCCAGCAAAAACCGGCAGAAAAAGAGGGCGAAATTCCAGAGGCTGCCGGAAATGACTCCTTGCTGGGTAACGATGGATCAAAACTGTCGCCACCCCACTGATTCTGAAAGGTGAGATTGCCGGCTTCTACCCGCCGCTGTACCATGGAAAGGCCAAAACCTGCACCCAGACGGTGTTCCGCAGATACTTGCTGACCAATTGCAACCGTTAATCCCGCCTGTAACCACTCAAGCCCACCGTCGCCCGCTTTGTCCTGCTGTAACTGCAAACCCGTACGAAGCATACTGCTGCCCGAACTTGCCGCAGTGAAATCAAAGGAGCCGGAAAAGGTTTCGTAAGCCACCGGCACGCTCTGCCACTGGCTTCTGTACAGAACGGCGGCACGCATGTCGCCTTGTGCCATCACCGGGGCAGCAGGGGTGAGCGTCACCGGATTCAGACAGAACTGAGAGAAGTGGAGATCCTGACCGTAAACGGCTATCGTGGTAAAGATGATAATTATCGTGAGGTTATGGCGCATAATTTCATGTCGGCTGGCACAAATTTAAATACAAATCACCACATTTGCCCCCCAATTATGTAAACACCATGCAATCACGAATTTCCTTTGAAATATGTGCCGTGAATATTCAGTCGGCCAAAGCGGCTCAGGCGGCTGGCGGTCACCGAATAGAGTTGTGTTCGGCTATTGATACCGGTGGCGTTACGCCATCTCCGGGCCTGATCCGGCACGCTGTAACGCAGCTCGACATCCCGGTAAACGTGCTCATCAGGCCGAGGGAGGGTAATTTTTGTTTTTCAGAGGCTGAAATGGCAATTATGCTCGACGATATTCGTTTCTGCAGGGAAGCCGGAGCAAACGGAGTGGTTGTGGGCGCCCTTGATGCCAACGGACAACTCGATCTGGATGCACTCAGTGCGTTTAAGTCGGCCGCCGGTGATATGGAACTGGTGTGTCACAGGGCCTTTGACTTTACCCCCGATCCTTTTGCTGCACTCGAGCAACTCATTAAGTTGGGTTTTGCCCGTGTGCTCTCTTCCGGACAGGCCGACAATGCCTTTTCGGGCCGCGTCATGCTCGGAAAACTGGTGGATGCCGCTGCAGGTCGTATAAGTATCATGCCGGGAAGCGGTATTGATGCTTCCAATATTGCCGAAATTGTTCGTGAAACTGGGGCTTCCGAGTTTCACTTTACCGGGAAAAGAAAGGTTTGTCCCCCCGGACAACCAATCGCCGGTCTTGATGCCGCTTACTGGATTTCTGATCCCGAATTAATCAAAAACACAATCATTGCTGCCACAGGGCGACCAAGCTGAACCAACCGGCCTTTTTGAGGTTTTAAAGTTTGTTAATCCTGTTCTCCGATTTAAACCACTTCTCAATCCTGTATTATGCACGAATATGCCCCACACGCTTCACAAAAGGTCCGGTTCACATCAGTTCCCGGCGATCCCGCCCAGGTACAGATGTTCACACTCGATAATGGCCTGAAGTTGTTTCTCAGTGTGAACAGGGACGAACCCCGGGTTTATACTGAAATAGCCGTACGTGCAGGCAGTAAACATGATCCTGCTGACACAACCGGACTGGCACACTATTTCGAACACATGATGTTCAAGGGTACTGACAGGATGGGTACGCTCAATTGGACAAAGGAAAGTGAGCTGCTGTACAAGATCGAGCAGAAATTTGAAGAGCATCGCAATGAGCAGGATCCTGCCCGGAAAAAGGAACTGTACGCCGAGATTGACAAACTGAGTTTCGAGGCGGCCCGATTCGCCGCAGCCAATGAATACGATAAACTGGTGAGCGCTATCGGCGCCAAAGGTACCAATGCCTATACCTGGGTGGAGCAGACGGTTTATGTGAACGATATTCCTTCCAATGAACTCGAGCGCTGGTTCGAACTCGAAAGCGAAAGGTTTCGCCGCCCTGTACTGCGCCTCTTCCACACCGAACTGGAAACTGTATTCGAAGAGTATAATATCAGTCAGGACAAGGACTTCCGGAAAACGCTGAAAGCGCTGCAGGAGACACTTACACCATCACATCCTTATGGCACCCAGACTACCCTTGGTCGGGGTGAAGACCTGAAAAATCCGTCGCAGACCAATATTTACAGATTCTTTGACCAGTATTACGTACCCAATAATATGGCAGTAGTCATGTCGGGCGATTTTGATCCGGAAGAGGTGGCCCGGCTGGCTCAAAAATACTTTGGCTCGTGGAAACCCGGAACTATACCTCCCTTCCGCTATGAAAAACAGCCGGAGCTTGCTTCCAGAGTACGCCGCGATGTATATGGGAATGAGGCCCCGTGGATTGAGGCAGGCTGGCGTTTTCCGGGTGCATCCTCGTACGAGGCACTCATGCTGCCGCTGGTGGCTGGCATCCTGCACAACTACCAGGCAGGTCTTTTTGATCTTAATATCATTCAGCAGCAAAAACTGCTGGAAGCTTACGCATACCCGCGTGCATACGAGGACTTTAGCAGCCTGCTGCTCATGGCCAAACCCCGCGACGGGCAGTCGCTGGAAGAAGTCGAGAACCTGTTGAAGGAACAAATTGACCTGCTCCGTGAGGGCAGGTTCGAGGACTGGCTCCCGCAGGCGGTTGTTCGCGATATGAAACTAAGCGAAATCAGAAGTTTTGAAAAGAATCAAGGCAGGGCAGGGGCACTTACAGGGGCTTTTATACTCGGAATTCCGTGGAGCGATTTCACAGGCCGTTGGGATAAATTGGAAAAAATTTCCAAAGAGGATATTGTCAGTTTTGCCAGAAAGCACATCCGTTCGGATAATTATGTAGCCGTTTACAAGCATCAGGGCGAAGACAAGGGTGTAATGAAGGTCGAAAAGCCCGAAATAACCCCCATCGAGGTCAATCGAGAGGGTATTTCAGACTTCGCAGGGGCTTTCCTGGCGAAGGAAACGCTCGATATCGAGCCCCGCTTTCTTGATTTTTCAAAGGTATTCCAGAAAGCCACGCTGTCTGAACATGTCAGAATGCGTGTAGTCAATGACAAGTATTCGAAGGTATTCAGGCTTCACTACTGCTTTGATATGGGTAAAACCGCTGATCGCAGGCTCGGACTTGCAGCCTCCTATCTGCCTTATCTGGGTACTTCAACGTATTCTCCACGGCAGGTACAGCAGGAGTTTTATCGTTTGGGTCTCAGTTTTTCGGCCAGTTGTCAGGACGAATATTTCTTCCTCACGCTGGAGGGGCTCAGCGAGAGTTTCGATCAGGGGGTTTCCCTGCTCGAACACCTGATTTCAGAGGCCCGGCCGAATGCTGACGCGCTGGCCAATCTGGTAGCTGATACGCTGCTTCGCCGCGAGAATGAAAAATCGGACAAACGCGTAATACTCAGCAAGGCGATGGCCAGTTATGCCAAATACGGTCCGCGCTCACCTTTTTCTGATCGTATTCCGGCTGCCCGTCTTGCAGAAATCAAACCTGAAGAACTTACCGATCTGATTAAAAATCTGTTTTCATATAAACACGACATCCTTTATTGCGGCTCCGGAACAGCGCGATCGGTTGGTGCCGTTATCAAAAAATACCATCCAAAGGATGCGGGAACGGTGGCTCCGCTGAAAGCTGAAAAATACCCGGAAACGGGAGTGAGAAAAGACCGTGTGCTCTTTGTCCACTTCCCCATGGTGCAGGCAGAACTGCTGCTTTTATCCAAAGGTACTCCCAAATTCAACATGGAGGAGTACGTTTTCAATGAGTGGTATAATCAGTATTTCGGATACGGGCTGTCCAGTATCGTTTTTCAGGAGATACGGGAGTCGAAGGCACTGGCCTATTCGGCTTACGCGCACGCAGGGAGTCCGAACAGAAAGAATCGCGCACACTGGCTACAGGCTTATGTAGGTACG
>JBEGNB010000021.1:0-2903 GCA_041182785.1 Bacteroidota bacterium | reverse complement strand
CAACCTGCGCGCGTACATGGGCGATTCCCTTTTCAGGGTTGGCATACGGGCAGCGCTGGAGAGCACCCGCTACGACGACTGGAGCAGCGAAAACTTCCGGGATCAACTGGAGGCGGCTACCGGCCTTGAATTGCACCCGTTCTTTAACGACTGGGTGTTCAACGGCGGATATCCCGATTATAGCATTGATTCTGTTCAGTGGACATACCCGATACCGGGCAAAATACATGCGCGCATACACGTGAAGCAAAAACTTCGCGGAGCCCCGGCCCTGCATACACAGGTACCACTGGAACTGACAGCCGTGAGCGTGACCGGAGAAAAAAAGTACCTGAACACCGTTGTAACGGGCGAACAGACAGTCGTTGACTGGGCTATAGACCTGTCGGAGATTGTTCCGGTTGATATCTGGGTAAACACCGGCCTCAGATTGCTGCAGGCGAGAACTGAAGGAGAGAAAATGATTACGGTCAACGGAGCCACCAATTTTCAGGAGGCCAAATTCAACCTGACCGTAACCAATCCCGGTGCCGACTCCGTGCTGTTCAGGGTGGAGCATCACTTTGCGGCGCCCGACGATGCCGGTGCCAATCCGGCAGGGCATACGCTCACCAACAGATACTGGCAGGTGTACGGACAATTTACGCCGGAGTTTGCGGCGCAGGCCACCGTGTTTTACGACGGCCGGGGACAGGGCGACCAGCTCGACACCGAGCTGTTTGCAGCCACCGGAAGCGCCGAAGACCAGGTGGCGCTACTGTACAGAACCGGAGCCGGACAGCCGTGGCAGGTATATCCACACTATACGAGGCAGAATATTGGCACCAACACCGACAAATTCGGACAGTTCAAGCTGAGCGCCGTGAAGGCCGGGCAATATACGGTGGCCAAACTGAGCGGCGTCAACAGAACAAACGAGGCAGATAGCGAAGTGATGCTGCAGATATTCCCGAACCCTGCAACAGACCTGGTGACAGTCGTTTCAGACATACCTGTGCGTAAAATCCGGATAACCGGCACGGACGGGAAAATAGTACGTGAAATTGATGGAATGCAGGAATACCGTGTAATTATCGGGTTTACAGACCTGCCTGCCGGGATGTACCGGCTGGTGGCAGAAAGCGACGGATTAATCAGAACCGGGTTCATTCAAAAGTTGTAAAATTCGCAGAAAATGCATAGTTTTGGGGGTTAAACTTTTAAAAAACTGATTCGGGATGATCTGCAGAATTAACCGCCGGATAATGTGGCTCACCGTATGGGGCCTGTTTCTGTCAGTGCCAGTCGGCTTGTTCGGGCAGCAGGAATTTGCCTGTTACGACCTGACGGATAACTGGTACACACGGGCCCTGAATCCTTCCGTAGTGCCGGGGGAACGAAAATTCCATTTGGGCTTGCTCAGCACAGGAGTAGATATCCGTAATAATGCGCAAGTGACTGCGCAGGATTTGAGCACCTATTTCGGAGGTGGGCAAACAGTCGAGGCAAGTCAGTTATTTCTTGACAAACTGGGAAATCGGCCTGCGCTGGCATTCGACCAGCGGCTGGACGGGCTGACTTTCGGATTCAGGCTCAAGGGCGACTTCTTTTTCTCCGCCATGCATGCGTACAGACTTCACGGGAGTGCTGAAGTGCCCCGCGAGTTGCCGGAGCTTATACTGCTGGGGAACGACCGGGTTACATTCTGGGACAAGACCGTCAACCTGGCGCCGGTTTTTAAAGGTGTTGCATGGCAGGAAGTACGGCTGGCGCTTTCGAAAAAAGCTGGCAACTTCACCATTGGTGCCGGAGTGAACTGCATGTCGGGTATTTCGGCGGTGGAATCGGATCCGGACAAATCCGCGATCTCCATTTACACCGATCCGGGAAACCTGAAAGTATATACCGGGAACCACTATGAATTCAAATCAGCCAACCTGCTCGAAACATTCAGTATGTATGATTTGAAGCCGGAACTCACAACCGTTCCGTTTGGAAGCACCAATCCCTTTTCACCAGCACTTTTTGCCGGAACCGGCTTTGCATTTGACGCGGGTTTCAGCTGGCGGATCAGCAAATGGCTGCTGCTGAGTGGCAGCGTACTCGATTACGGTGGTAAAATCAACTGGAAGAAAAATACCTACACCTTCAGCGTGGATGAGGAGTATGTGTATGATGGCGGGGAAATTGCCGCTGAGGCACTTCTAAACGGCGCGGACGGATTGGAGCTCAGCGACGTAGCCCTAGCAGCACTCAATGAATCATTTGCTTTCCAGCGGTCTGAAAGTACATTCAGCACCACTGTACCAACCAGATGTTACGCCCGGATGACCCTGCGCCTGTCGAACGCAATCGGTATTAACCTGTCATACTTCCGGCAAGAACGCACCCTTGTGCCGCAGGAAGCCTTTGCAGCCGGATTGCGGCTCAAACCGGCCAGGTGGCTTGCTCTGGGGGTACTGGCTGTTTACGGACAAGCCGAGCGTCCGCAACTGGGAGCCAATCTGGCGCTAAGCCCGGGGCCCATACAGTTTTTCTTGGCGACCGACAACATTCAGGTATTTCGACAGCCGGAACTAGCCAGTCGTATTAACTTTAGAACCGGACTTTCACTGGCATTCGGAAAGCCACCCAAAGAGGAGAAAAAAGAGGCCTTTGAGAAGAAGGAGTCGAATCAGTTTTGAGTACACAAACTTTACCCTGACGGAGACCCCAGTCGGGCGATAACACATAATAACATGACTTCAGCACTGAGTACCCGAATAGTTGCCCTCGTGAACAGGGGACTCGACCTGTTTCTATCTCCTGCCACCCGGCATCGCAGTGAGCGTGCCATCCTGGTGGTAGCCATTGCCAGCTATCTGGTACACCTGATACTGATTTTACTAACCAATCAGGGTGTGATAGCTGCCGAGTCAAAATTC
>JBEGNB010000020.1:0-2923 GCA_041182785.1 Bacteroidota bacterium | reverse complement strand
AACTGATATTCAATATCTTACATTTTTTATAAAAATGTGTCGAAAACAGGTGTTTTTTGAGACTGTTCAAAACTTCATCATTACGGTTTTCCGGGTGGACTAAATCTGAAAATCAGCTAATAATGGCGTAGAACCATTACTTTCTCTACTTATTCATGGTACCCCTTTAGTGTTGGTTTCTCGCAGATTTTACGCAGATGTTTTGCGCAGATTTTACACAGAATCGCACTCAAGAGAAGGAGTTTATAATGCGTTTAATGCTGATTTATCCTCCAGCCTGTTTGTATTGAAATTTATGAGTAATCCGGGTTGCTTGTTTGACAATCGCAGGTATGTCACAAGCTTCATAGACACTTTCCAGCAAGCCGGGTCCTGGTGCGGTGTGCACCCGAAATGCGGTGCCTCTGATCAGACAAGTAATTTCATTTGCTTCCATGAGCTTTACTAGTTTTCTGTGTAAAATCTGCGCAAAACATCTGCGTGACATCTGCGCGAAAAACCATTTACCCGTCCCGGCTGTCCATGATAATCGTGACGGGGCCGTCGTTTACGAGGCTCACCTTCATGTCGGCTCCGAATTCGCCGGTTTGTACCTGTATGCCGGTTTCAGCGCTCAGCATGGCCACAAATTTTTCGTACAGCGGAATGGCCTGTTCCGGTCGCGCGGCGCGAATAAAGGAGGGCCGGTTTCCCTTTTTTGTGCTGGCGTACAGGGTGAACTGACTTACCACCAGCAACTCACCACCCACGTCCTGTACCGACAGGTTCATCAGTCCGGCCTCGTCGGAGAATATGCGCATGCTGCCTGTTTTTTTGCATAGCCATTCGGCATCTGCCTCGGTATCGGCCGATTCGATGCCGAGCAGGATAAGCAGTCCTGTGCCGATGGAAGATTTTACCTGGCCGTCAATCGTGACGGATGCTGCCGAAACCCGTTGAATTACTACTCTCATGGTGAAATAACAGGGCTTGTGACGGAAAAATACCGACTTTTGCCCGCGATTGTGAAATTGATCACCGCAAAACTATTCAAATCATGTCTATCGTAAAAGAGTTCAACGATTACCGCTCCCGCATGAACGATCGCCTGATGGCGGAAGACAATAAAGTCATCAAGCGATTCTGGAGTCTCGACAACCAGACGTATCAGGAGGGTGCCCTCGATGTGAAAACAAAGGAGATGCTCGGACTGGTAGCCTCCATGGTGCTGCGCTGCGACGATTGTATCAAGTATCACCTCGGCAAATGCCACGAGCTGGAAGTCACCACCGAACAGATTTTTGAAATCTTCGCGGTAGCCAATATGGTAGGCGGTTCCATCTGTATTCCGCACACCCGCCGCGCCGTGGAGTACTGGGATGCACTGCAGGCCGAAGCAGAATGACGGGTATCTGCTGTTTCAAGCGTTAATCATTGTCAAATGCAGGTGAAAAATGGAGCAACAGTCGTATCTTTGCTTCATGCCGCGAATAGCAGCCATATTATTGCTGGTTGTCTTCCTGACTTCCAATACCGAGTTTCACGAACTGATGAAACTGGGGGCCTTCGTGTCGCATTACGCAGAGCACAGGGCCGAAGATCCGGGACTGTCGTTGTCCGAATTCATCCGCATTCATTACAAGGGAGAGGTGAAGTACGACGAGGACTACAGCAGGGATATGCAACTGCCGTTCAAAACGGCCGACTGCATATCGCTTGTCGCACCGTGTACTCTGCCGGTCGCCTCATTTCCTGCACTGCAGCATCCGTCGCATGTAGTGAAATGTACCCGCAACTTTTTCGCCCGTACAGCCAGCTCCCTTTCCGGGTGCGCCGATATATGGGAACCTCCCAAGTCAGCATAGAAATTACTGAATGATTGCCGGCATGTCCGGCCTTTTCCGAATTCATTCGCAGTCAGAAGTGTGGTTGCGTGATGGCCCCTGTGTGCCGTTGCGCAACCCCGCCCGACTGTTTATATACCCGAAGCTATGCTCGACAGAATAATTAACTTCTCTGTTCAAAACAAGCTCATAATCAGCCTTTTTACGATATTTCTCGTGGGATACGGCGCTTATGAGGTTACCCGGTTGCCTATTGACGCCGTGCCTGATATTACCAATAACCAGGTGCAGGTCATCACGGTAACCCCTTCCCTGGGCGCTCCCGATGTGGAGCGTCTCATCACTTTCCCGATAGAACAGGCCAACTCCAATATCCCCGGTCTGAAGGAAATACGCAGTTTCAGCCGGTTCGGGCTCTCGCTGGTGACGGTTGTTTTCCACGACGATGTGGATATTTACTGGGCGCGACAGCAGATCAGCGAACGCCTGCAGCAGGTACAGGCAGATATCCCGGACGGTATCGGTCAGCCCTCCATGGCGCCTGTTACCACCGGTCTCGGCGAAATTTTTCAGTACGTGGTGCGTGCCAAACCCGGCTACGAAGACAAGTACTCGCTGATGGAACTGCGCACCATACAGGACTGGATTGTGCGGCGTCAGCTGCTCGGAACACCGGGTGTGGCCGATGTTTCCACCTTCGGCGGTCTGCTGAAACAATATGAGGTGTCAGTTATTCCCGACAAACTCAAGGCGCAGAACCTGACGATCAGTGATGTGTTCAGTGCGCTGGAAAAAAACAATCAGAACACGGGCGGCGCCTATATCGAAAAAGGGCCCACGGTGCTGTATATCCGCAGCGAGGGTCTCGTGGGTGGTATGGCCGATCTGGAGAATATCGTGTTGCGCAGTGAGCCGGGTCACGCGCCCGTACGCATACGCGACGTGGCTACGGTGGGTACCGGATCAGCCACCCGCTACGGCGCGGTGTGCTACAACGATCAGGGCGAGGTGCCCGGGGCCATCGTTATGATGCTGAAGGGAGAAAATTCCTCCATTGTCATCAAAAAAGTGAAGGAGAAAATTGCGGCCATCCAGAAGAC
>JBEGNB010000019.1:0-4376 GCA_041182785.1 Bacteroidota bacterium | reverse complement strand
GGTATAATGAACGGGCTGTTTCTTTACAAATATATAGATAACATTATTTTTTCAATATGCCAAAATTAAAGTTGTCTTAAAACATTAATTTTATTTATACTCAGAATAAGATTTTGCAAATAGCTTTATCTTTGCATCTCACAACTTTATTAATCCGGTCATTCCGACCTGTTTAAACCATCTTTTCATGAGACACTTGTTTATCCTGCTTGTCGTTCTGGCAAGTGCAACCGCATCATTCTCCCAGAAGGTAGATCTTGACAAGGAAACAATTCCTGTAAGTTACCTGCGGCTCCCGAAAGATCCGCTCCCGGACAGCTACAAATTCTACAGTTCTATCGTTTCTTCCAGACCGAACGACCTGCCTGCTATCGGACTGAGCGAGGCCTCTATTCAGAAGTATCTGGTAGTTCCGGGCTATACACGACTCAAGACAGGTGGCGATTTCAACCTTGAACTTACCATTGAAGATTTCAAGTACGAGGGTACTACCGATATTCAGACCGAAAAGAAAACAAGCAAGGATAAAAACGGCAAGGAAATTGTCACAACCACTTACAAGGCTGCTGTGAAATACATTCAGCCCGTTGCACTCAAGATTCGCAATAAAGAGGGAAATGTCCTGCTTGAAAAAAAATGGAATGAGACGGCCCAGGAATACAAATCCGGCGAATATGCCAGCTTCAAGGACGTTGATGCCTTCGTTAAAAACGGAATGGCCCGTGAAATTTCCAAAAAGCGCCAGGAGGATCTGCTTCGTCTGATGGCAGATATTCAGCGTCAGGTTGCCCAGAAGTACGGCTACACTCCCCTGAAAGACAAAACCGAGCTGTGGATTCTCGACTCCGAGAAACACCCCGATTATGCAGGATTCCAGCAGGCGTACAAAACGGCACAAACCGCTTTCGGTACCATGCGTTCCGAAGCCCCGGTTGATTCAGTTGTTCTGCTTGCCAAACCGGCGTTCGACTACTTCAGCGCGCAGATAAGCACGTACAATCCGGAAGAAAAGGGCCAGAAAAAACTGAAATATGCCTGTCTGTTCAACCTGGCACAGATGCACTTCTGGACAGAGAACTACAAGGCAGCCACTGATTACGCCAATCAGGTGATTGCCAACGACTACGATCCGAAGGACGGTAAGCGACTGCTCGAAGATATCGCAGATGTACAGGCTTCCCTCGAAAAATGCAAGAAAACCACCCGCCACTTCGCTGTGGTGGTTGATACAGTAGCCGAAGAAAAGGCGAAGGAAACTGTTTACGACAGCGACAAATCACTGCGCGTAGAGGCTTACAAAGACGAACAAAAAGGGGTAAGCGCTACAACCGTTGAAAAAGTAGGCAAGATCGTTTACACCAACGGCAAGGAAATAAACGGCAGCTTCCTGATGGACGGTCCGACCCGCTTCTTTGCCGACAAAGCCAATACCCGATTCTCTACTGAATCTGAGAACTCTGCCGTGGCTTATGTGCCGGATTTCTCCAAACTGAGCAGCTTCTCCATTGGTGAAGATCTGTACCGCTGCATTCCGTTCAAATCGGCCCTTTCTGCCCAGATAGGTGGCAAACCCTCTGTAGAAATCATGCAGGTGGTATATGAATCACCCAAAGTGGTTATCTACCTGGCCTACACCGGCGATCGCAGAAGTGTGGCTTTCCCGGCTGAATACGCTATCCTGAAAGTGAAAGACAATGAAATGATCAGCCTGAGCGGCCTGAAATTCGCTCTGAACCTCGAAAAAGGTCTTCAGAAGGAATTCTCTGACTGCAAACCGGTTATCGAACAGATAGAGAAAGGCGGATTCAAACGCAACAACACGTCTATGGCTGAACTCGGCAAACTGCTCGACAGCTGTTTCTGATAGGAATCGTATGCCCGTTTTCAATAACGGGCATATGATAAATAGGCTTCTGAATAACAGTCCGGAAACAGACTTTATTCAGAAGCCTCTTTTTATTAATACCCGATTGGAGAATCACCCGCTTTTTCGGGCTCCACGGGATAAAAATAGAGAGAATAAGTCATTTTTGACTCAGTGTGGTATGCTGAACACGACCCTACCTGACAATCGCAGGTGCTCCGACCGATACTCCACTCGGAGCCAGTTGTTCAGGCATATAAACATCCAGCGGACGAATCAGCCGTCCGTCGGGCCAGAAACCCATGAACCGCTGACGGGGGGTACCGCCGAATGCCACATCTCCGTAACGGCCATTCCGGGTAAATTCCATCAGGGCATCTGCCAGTTTCCAGTAACAGTTGAAGTCCACCTCATTGAGTCTTGAGGTCTGGAAAACACGCTGTGCCGTGTAATTCCGCACACCCGTGTCGAAGTCGAGATCATAGCAATACGGCTCCGAGTGAGTGGCCAGAATACCCTTCCTCCTGCTGTAGTCAATATCACGGCGCTGAACGATAAAGTTTCTGTTGGGCGTATTGACTGCCGTATTGAAAACAAGCAATCCGAAGGCAGCACCCACCACATAATCGTCTTCACCTACCACAACCAGCAGATTCAGGTCATCGGGTAATCCGGAGTAATCCTTCAGGCGGGCTCCGTTGAACGGACCGCTGCCGGGTTCGGCCAGCAGCATGGCCGCAGGTTTCGGTATCCGGTACTTTTCCCAGTTGATACCCAGATTGGCAGCAGTGACGCCTCCGTAGGAATGACCGATATAGGTTACCTTCGACAAATCGGGCTGCACATGATCTTCAGAGCGCTGTAAAAAAGCGATGGCATCACGGATCCCCTTCGCTGCATTATCAGGGAAGCCGGACGGCCGTGGCCACACCAGATTTTTCTGGTATCTCGGAAAAATGACGATATTACCCTTGGCAACCAGGTGTTTGATCCATTTGCCATACGCCATAGGATTGTATGCGCCGTAGCCGTGCAGAAAGACCACCACGGGTGCTGATTCGGGGCGGGGTGATTCGGGTTCATACAGCCAGAAACCATCCGCACGGGTGGCACCGTCGTAAACGGAAACATGCGTGTGTGCATAATCGGCGCCGCCGGGTCCTTCGGTGGGCTGACCGGCGAAGGGAGTTCCCTGCGCAGCGGCAAAGACTCCTTTAAAGACAATAGTGGAGAAAGAAAGAAATCGAAACATAGGCAACAAACAACAGGATAGCCTGCTATTTGTTGCCTTTCTGGCTGTTAACAAAAACACAAAGACTGTATCAGGCCGGACACGGTCTATTTTTTCGTTTTTGCTTTCGGCTTGGCCTTGGGCTTTGCTTCAAAGGCATCGGGTATCTCCTTCTTGATAATAGCCTTGACATCTTCCAGCGTAAGCGCACGCGCCTGATCGGAGGTCATTTTGGCACCGTCAACCCGGGGCAGGTTCACTACCGCCTTGACATACTTGATATAGGGACCCCATCGCCCGTTTTCCACTGAAATACGCTCTTCAGGCCAGTGATGGATATAACGGTTGGCTTCCTTGTCAATCTTGGCTTCGATGAGTTCAACGGCCTGCTCAGGCGTCAGGCGGTCAAAGTTGTAGCGTGCCGGCACATTAATGTACAGGTCGGCCCATTTGATGAAAGGGCCGAATTTGCCTTTCCCTTTGGTGTAGGGCACGCCTTGATACATTCCGAGGGGTCGGTCGGCCTCTATTTTGGCCTTGACCAGCTCGATTGCCTTTTCAAGACTTATTTCATACGGATCCTCCCCCTTTGGAAGGGAAATGAATCCCGACGCATATTTTACATAGGGACCGTACCGGCCTGTGTTCACTTCAACGATTTCTCCCTCGTATTCACCAAGTACACGCGGCAACTGGAAACTGGACAAGGCGTCGGAAAGCGTCAGCGTTTCCAGTGACTGGCCGGGTCGCAGATTGGCGTAGCGGGGCTTTTCGGATTTGCCCAGCTCCTCTCCGGTACCGATTTGAATGACAGCGCGTCCGAGACTGCTCATACGAACGAGTACAGTACGGCCGGTTTCGGGATCCACGCCGAGAATTCGTTCTCCGCTGGCCCGTTCGGCCTCTTTCAGTGTTTTCTCCACATCGCTGTGAAAGGGGCGGTAGAAATGGTCAATCATTTTCGACCATTCTTTTTTACCCTCGGCGATATCGTCAAATTCACGCTCAACACTGGCTGTAAAGCCGTAATTCATTATTTTATTGAAATGCTCCTCCAGAAAGTCGCTCACAATCATACCCATGTCAGTTGGGTAGAGCACATTTTTGGTGGCTCCTGTGATTTCCTTGTCGGTTCGTTTACTTATCTTGTCACTCTTGAGTGTGAGTACCTGAAAAGTCCTTGTTTCCCCCTCCCGGCTGTCTTTCACCACATAACCTCTGTTGGCTTCCATGATTTTGGTAATGGTGGGAGCGTAAGTACTCGGGCGGCCGATACTCAGC
>JBEGNB010000018.1:0-13859 GCA_041182785.1 Bacteroidota bacterium | reverse complement strand
TAGCGCCCGCCTGCGAAGTGGAGGAGCAGTTATTCGCTGTCGCGCAGGGTAATTAAGCGGGGCTTTGCCCCGAAATTTTTTTTGGTATTTTATTGTATTTTTATTGTTTGTGGTTTTGAGTATTTATTTCGGGAGATCCTTTGTGCCGGTTTTTTTAACCGCAGCGTTGAGTTGTAGAGAGTTTAACCGCAGAGTTACACAGAGTTTAACCGCAGAGTAGCGCAGAGTTGCTCAAGGAATCTTTCTCTGCGTAACTCTGCGCCATACTCTGTGTACCTCTGCGGTTAATCAAACGGGTTCAAACAGGAAAAAAGATCCGGGCCTGCCAACCCGGGCCGAGAATTATACCGTTTAAAACAGGTCAGGTCATTTCGACGCAGGAGAAATCTCATCCGGCATTCTGTGTGCTTTGTGGGTGCGTTTTGCTATTAACATGCCGCTCCTCCGGAGCTGAATCGCGATTCAGGTTTTTTGGTTCGTAATTCATGCTGTTGTAGTATTTTGTTTTGAATTCTTCCGACACGCTGCTGAAGTAAACCATGGTGACAAACAGAAAGTCTTCTATGGCACCTGTTACGTGCTCGTTTGGAGCAAATATAAAGTGTTCTTGCCGGGTTTTAGTGAGCTCATATCTATAGCCTCCAGCATTTCCTCCGGCAACGACAACCGTATGAGGCCCTCCGCTATCTCGATAGTCTGGAGTGAGTAACGTGCATATTTGTCATGCATCTGGCGCATAAGGTGTTTCCGCGGGTGTTTTCTTTTTGTCTGAACCTTGATTTACAGAATGAAAGAATTGCCCTGATTGCGGCCGTGCGGATGGTGTCGGTGAAAGACGCTGGCGTGCCGAGAATAATGCGACGCCAGCCCTGAAGGGGCGAAATAAATTAGCGGGGGTGTAACCCCTCGAACGCGGAGAACGAATGCCGGGATCACACTACGGGGTTTACACCCGAATAATGTGTGAAGGGTTCGGGTTTGGAGCGTGGCATTTTGAATGGGTGTAGCCTTTCGTTGGTGTCGAGGGGCCATTCGTGTCGAGGGGGTGCACCCCCCGTTAGTGTCGAGGGGCTGCACCCCCCGTTAGTGTCGAGTGGGCTGCACCCCCCGTTAGTGTCGAGGGGCTGCACCCCCCGTTAGTGTGTTTCGCCCTTACAGGGCTGTTTTATGGGCGTTGTGGGTTTCCACCTTGCAGTTGGTCTTGCCCCCTGTTCCTCCTCCATCTGGCGGTGTAGCCTTTGGTTCGTGTCGAGTGGGCCATTCGTGTCGAGTGGGCTGCACCCCCCGTTAGTGTCGAGGGTCTGCACCCCCGTTAGTGTCGAGGGTCTGCACCCCTCGTTAGTGTATTTCGCCCTTACAGGGCTGTTTTATGGGCGTTGTGGGTTTCCATTCGTGTCGAGTGGGCTGCACCCCTCGTTAGTGTGTTTCGCCCTTACAGGGCTGTTTTATGTGCGTTGTGGGTTTCCGTTCGTGTCGAGGGGCTGCACCCCCCGTTAGTGTGTTTCGCCCTTACAGGGCTGTTTTATGGGCGTTGTTGGTTTCCACCTTGCAGTCGGAAATGCCCCCTATTCCTCCTCCATCAGCCGCTGCTTTTCCCAGAGTTCGGCGTAGTATCCGCCTTGCGCGAGGAGTTCATCGTGGGTGCCGGACTGGACGATGCGGTGGTCTTCGAGGACAATGATTTTATCGAACTGAAGCATGGAATAGATCCGGTGGGTGATGATGATGGCTGTTTTATTGGCCAGTGCTGTTTGCATGTAGCCGAGAATCTGACTTTCGGTATTGGTATCAACAGCGGAAAGACAGTCGTCGAGGAGAATGATATTGGGGTGTTTGGCGAAGGCGCGGGCGATACTGACCCGCTGCTTTTGTCCGCCGGAGAGCGTGACGCCCCTTTCACCCACAATGGTGTCATACCCTTCGGAAAGTCCGGAAATATCATCGTGAACGGCAGCACTTTTGGCGAAAAACTCGGCTTCTTCCCTGGTGACGCCCTCGCGGCCGAAGGCGATATTCCCGAAAACCGTGTCGGAAAACAGGAACACATCCTGCGGGACATAACCGATTTGCCGGCGCAGGTTGTACAGGTCGTGGCGGGCGATTTCCTGATCGTCTATGAGAATCTGTCCGTCGGACACGTCATACATGCGCACGAGCAGATCGGCCAGCGTGGTTTTTCCACTGCCGGTGCGGCCGATAATAGCCATTTTTTGGCCGGGCTCGAGCGTGAACGAGATGCCCTCCAGTGCTTTTATGCCCGTATCCGGATAAGTGAAGGAGACATTTCTGAATTCAATTTTACCGCGCAGGGGTGCTGCTGTTTCGGAAGAGTTACTGTTCTGTATGGCGGGCTCTGTTTTCAGAAATTCGTTGATGCGTTTCTGGGAGGCCGACGCCTGCTGGGTCAGGGAGGCAATCCAGCCGATGGCCGTAACCGGCCAGGTCAGCATGTTGATGTAAATGACGAACGACGTAATATTTCCGGCAGTCAGTTTTCCTTCAATTACCAACAAGCCGCCAACATATACGGTGATAATGATACTGGCGCCGATGAGCAGCGACATGAGCGGAAAGAAAAAAGCATCCACCCGAATCAGCTCGAGCGAGCGGCGGCGGTACTCTTCGCTCTGGTCGGCGAACCAGCGTCCCATGGCTTTTTCCTGTACGTAGCTTTTTACTACCCGTATGCCGCTGTACACTTCCTGAGCTGTGCTTGTCAGTACGGCCAGTTGCTGCTGTATTTTTTCACTGCGCTTGTTTATAATCGAGCTGACCCAGTAGATGGAAAGGCTGAGGAATGGAAGCGGGAGCAGCGACCACAGGGTGAGTTCCAGGCTCACACTGACCATGGAAGAGATGGCGAGGATGAACAGGAAAATCAGGTCGAGTCCGTACAGTATGGTAGGTCCGAGGAACATGCGCACCTTGGAAACATCCTCGGAGACACGTGACATCATATCGCCGGTACTGTTTCGCTTGTAAAAAGCCAGATCGAGTCGGGTGTAGTGGGCAAAAATCTCCTTTCTCATATCATACTCGATCAGGCGGCTCATCACAATGATCGTCTGGCGCATGAAATACATGAAAAGGCCCATCAGGATGGCGAGACCGATTACGGCAGCTCCGAAGAGAGCGATTTGCCGGCCCAGTTCCGAGAATGCCTCGGGGTGCGCTTCGATACCGCCGTGCTCCTTGTAGAACCGGACACGTTCTATGACTGTATCAAGAGCCTGTCCGATTACCTTGGGTTGCCATACGCGGAAAGCGTTGGCCAGTCCGACGAAAACAGTTCCGAGCAGGAATCTCCAGCGGTATCGCCAGAAGAATTTTTTGAGATAAGAGAGCAGGTGTTTCACGTATTACCCGAATGGCCTGTACAGGCCGGTGAGAGGAAAAAGAGTGTTTTCACAAAAGAAATCAGTACAAACCAACAAAAAAACGCCGGAACTGTTCCCTTTTACGTGTAAAATAAGTCTTAACAGACATTTTTTCATAAATACCGATAAATTTACAGCCGGATACGGAGGCAGGCCCCGTCTGTTTTACCGTATCTTTCACCATCAAACTGCATCAATTTATGGAAGCTTATATTGTAGCCGGGTATCGCTCGGCGGTGGCAAAAGCCGGAAAAGGCGGGTTCAGGTCTTATCGTCCCGACGATCTGGCGGTGGATGTGATACGTCATCTGGTGGCCAGTGTGCCTCAGCTTGATCCGAAACTGGTTGACGACTGTATTGTGGGCTGTGCCAATCCGGAAGGAGAGCAGGGGCTGCAAATGGGCCGTATCATCTCCAACCGGGCGTTGGGCAAGGATGCTCCGGGAATGATAGTGAACAGGTATTGTGCCTCCGGACTCGAAACCATCAGTATTGCCGTGGCCAAGATCAGGGCCGGGATGGGGCATTGCTTCATAGCCGGAGGCGCCGAGAGTATGTCGCTGATACCCATGACGGGCTACAAACTGGCACCCAACTATAATATTGCCTCACAAACCCCCGATTACCTGGTAGGTATGGGCCTGACTGCCGAGGCTGTAGCTGCCAAATGGGGTATTTCCCGTGAAGAGGCGGATGCTTTCAGCGTACGCAGTCACCAGCGCGCGGCTGCCGCGATAGATGCGGGCAAATTCAGGGATGAAATCGTTCCGGTGAGCGTACCGGAGGTATGGGTTGAAAACGACAAAAGACAGGAGCGGGCTTATACCGTGGATACAGACGAGGGCGTACGTCGCGATACCAGTATTGAGGGACTGGCCAAACTGAAACCGGCCTTTGCCCAGGGTGGCATTGTAACAGCCGGCAACTCGTCACAGACCTCTGACGGAGCGGCCTTCGTGCTGGTCATGTCGGAAGAGATGGTGAAAAACCTCGGCCTCCAGCCCATTGCGCGGCTGGTTGCCTGCTCTGTAGCGGGTGTGGAGCCGATACACATGGGTATTGGTCCGTGCGCGGCCATACCGAAAGCACTGAAACAGGCGGGTATGCAACTCGACCAGATAGAGGCCGTGGAGCTGAACGAGGCATTTGCTGCACAGGCGCTGGCCGTTATCAAGGAAGGGTGTCTGAATCCAGACATTGTAAATGTGAACGGAGGTGCCGTGGCACTGGGTCACCCGCTCGGGTGCACGGGCGCGAAACTGACCATACAGATTATCAACGAAATGCGCCGGAGCAACCAGCGTTACGGACTGGTGACAGCCTGCGTGGGTGGCGGACAGGGCATTGCGGGTATCATAGAAAGACTGAACTGATTATGCGTCACTGGCAGATAAAAGCATCGCTTTTCCTCAACTATTTCGTGTTTGCCATCCTGCTGAACAGCGTGGGTACAGTCATTCTGCAGGTACAGAACAACTTCGGCGTGTCCGAGGGCTCGGCTTCGGTACTGGAGGCCTTCAAGGATCTGAGTGTAGCGGCGGTGTCTTTTCTGCTTTCGTCGTTCATCACGCGGATCGGGTATAAACGGTCCATGCTCATTTCACTGGGATTTGTGGCGGCGGTATGCTTTATGATACCGCTGGTACCGTCGTTCTGGGCAACCAAACTGCTGTTTGCTGCTGCCGGATCGGGGTTTGCGCTGATCAAGATGTCCGTTTTCGGCACGATTGGCCTGATTACCAAAGACGAAAAGGAACACATCAGTCTGATGAACTTTGTGGAGGCGGTGTTCATGACAGGCGTATTATCCGGCTACTTTATTTTCAGTGCGTTTGCCGACGATACCAATCTGTCGAGTACCGACTGGATGAACGTTTATTGGCTGCTTGGCGGCATCACACTGGCGGCATTTTTTCTGTTGCTGACAGCCCCGCTGGATGAATCGCAGGCAAAACCGGTCGAAAAAGAAGCCGGATTACAGGATATAACGGCCATGTTCAGACTTCTGGCGATACCGCTCGTGCTGGTGTTCATACTGTGTGCATTCTTTTATGTACTGATTGAGCAGAGCATCATGAGCTGGCTGCCCACCTTCAACAGCAAAGTGCTGCAGTTGCCCACCACCCTGAGCATACAAATGGCGAGCATCATGGCCGGAGGAACGGCACTTGGCCGGGCGCTGGCGGGGCTTGTCATGAAGCGCCTGAACTGGTATGTAGTACTGAACGGGTGCCTGTTGCTGGCAGCGGCCCTGGTATTTACAGCCATACCATTATCGGCGGGAGTAAACGGAGCAATGGCTACCGGATGGGGCGATGCACCACTGGCGGCATTTATATTCCCGATGATAGGATTTTTCCTGGCGCCGATTTATCCTGCGATCAATTCACTCATACTGAGCGGGCTCCCGAAGCAGCGGCAGGGACTGATGTCGGGACTCATCATAGTATTTTCAGCCTTGGGCGGCACGACAGGCTCCATCATCACCGGACACATATTTGGCCGGTTTGGAGGAGAAAAAGCCTTTTATTTTTCTCTTTTTCCGATAACAATAGTACTTGTCGGGCTCTATTTCTTCCGGAAACAATATCGGAGCCAGGCATCCTGAACAAGCTCCTGTTATCAGACCAGAAAAAAATTATATGGTCAATGAATATTTCGATATAACCACCCTTTCGCCGTTGTACGAAGACGTACAGAACAGCGGAATATTTGCGGATTCCAAGTTTTTTGTTGACTGCATACTGCGGATAGACCCGGATGCAGTACTCCGCGTTTATGAAAAAGAAAAGACAGAGGCCGGCTTCGATTTGCGGGCCTTCGTGTTGCGCCATTTTTCGGTACCGGAAACCCCGGAAACGGGCTATCAGGCTGCCGGAAGACTGATAGGTCAGCATGTAGATCAACTATGGGATGTGCTGCTCCGGTCGCCGGGAGTAACAGAAGAAAACTCTACCCTGATACCCTTGCCCAATCCGTACATAGTACCGGGCGGGCGATTCCGCGAGGTATATTACTGGGACAGCTATTTCACCATGTTGGGCTTACAGATATCCGGGAAAGAGGAAACGGTGCAGAACATGGTGGATAACTTCGCTTTTCTGATAGATCACATCGGTTTCATACCGAACGGAAACCGGACATACTACCTGAGCCGTTCGCAGCCGCCGTTTTTTTCACTGATGGTGACACTGCTTTCGGAAATGAAGGGGGAGGAAGTTTTGATACGTTACTGGCCCGAACTGGAGCGCGAGTATGAATTCTGGATGTCGGGAGAGAGCCATGCGGAGGAGGGTACGAAATACAGAAGACTGGTTACACTTCCCGGAGTAACGAGTCTGAACAGATACTGGGACGACAGGCCGGAACCCAGGCCCGAGGCTTATGCCGAGGATGTGCATACTGCGTCGAAGAGCGATGCACCGGTCGAGGAAACCTTCCGGCACATCCGTGCGGCGGCCGAGTCGGGCTGGGATTTCAGCAGCAGGTGGCTGGCCGATCCGGGCAGACTGGAGACCATACAAACTACCGATATACTTCCGGTGGACCTGAACTGTCTGTTGTATTTTCTGGAAAAAACACTGTTACACATACACCGGCAACTACCCGACCGGGTGCCGGCCGATGTATTCAAAGAGCGCACCAGAAAGCGTCGGCAAGCCATACAGGATTATTTCTGGGATGAGGAAGAGGGATATTTCTTCGATTACAACCATGTAAAAAACAGCAGAACCGGCGAGTGGACCCTCGCGGGCGTTTTTCCGTTATTTTTTGGTATCGCCACAGAAGAACAGGCCGCCTCGGTAGCGCGCCATCTCGAAGAAAAATTTTTACGGGCTGGCGGGCTGATTACCACTATCCGGAATACAGGGCAGCAATGGGACGAGCCCAACGGATGGGCGCCGCTGCAATACATGGCTTGCCGGGGGCTCATGCAGTACGGCTACACAGACCTCGCCGACCGCATCAGGAAAAACTGGCGCAACATGAACGAGAAAATATATGCGGATACCGGAAAAATGATGGAGAAATACAACGTTACAGACCTGAACCGGCCGGGCGGGGGCGGAGAATATCCCAATCAGGATGGTTTTGGGTGGACTAATGGCGTTTACCTTGCGTTGCCCTATCTTTGCCCTCCAAATTCACTCAAGAAATGAGTCGTTCCAAACGTACGCAGTCACTTTTGCAGTTCGGTCTGTTCTGTGGCATACTCCTGTTTGTCAACATACTGGCCAACATATTCTACACCCATTTCGACCTGACGGAAGAGAAGCGCTTCACGCTTACGGATCCCACGCGCGAACTTTTGCGCGGGCTGAATGATCAGGTTTACGTTCAGATACTGCTCGACGGAGAGTTTCCGGCCGGGTTCAAGCGTTTGCAGACAGCCACCAGGGAGATGCTGGATGATTTCCGTTCAGAGACAGGCTACCTCGACTACCGTTTTGAAGACCCGTCGGCAGGCAGTCTGGAAGAAGTGAACGGCCGGAGAAAAGCCCTGGCCGAGATTGGCATACAGCCGGTGAACCTGCGCGTGGCTGATCAGGGAGAAACCACGCAGAAACTGATTTACCCTTTCGCGATATTTCGCTTTGGCAGCAGACAGGTTGTGGTGAAACTGTTGGAAAACGAATCGGCCACCCTTTCGCCGGAAGAAGTTATCAACAATTCGGTCACCCTGCTGGAATACAAATTTGCCAACGCCATCAAGAAAATACAGGCGCCTGCGCGGCCCGTTATCCTTTTTACCAAAGGCCACGGAGAGCTGGATGAAACCAGAGTTGCAGACCTCGACAGAAGCCTCCGCGCATTTTACGATACTGACCGCATCAGTCTGGACTCGGTGATTCAGGTGAAACCGGAAGACTGTGCGCTGATGATCATCGCCAAGCCCACACAGACCTTTTCGGAGAAGGACAAGTTCAAGATAGACCAGTACGTGATGAATGGCGGGCGCGTACTCTGGCTGGTGGACAGGCTCAGTGCGAGTCTGGATTCCATGCAGCTGACCAGCAGATTTGTTCCGTCGGACTATCCCTTGAATATAGAAGACATGCTTTTCAAGTACGGAGCCCGGATACAACCGGACCTGGTACTTGATCTGGAGTGCAGCAAAATCAAGCTCGTAGTGGGTCAGGTAGGCAACTCGCCCCAGTTTGCTCCGTTCCCGTGGTATTATCACCCGGCGGTGCTGCCAGCGAGCAATCACCCGATTGTGAAAAATCTCGACCGGGTAGATTTGCGGTTCTGCTCTTCCATTGATACCATCCGGACGAAAACGCCTGTAAAGAAGACAGCGGTACTTACCACCAGCCGGTACAGCCGGCTTCAGTTCAGTCCGATAGACCTGAATTTTGAAATTCTGAAATACCAGCCTGATCCTGAAAAATTTGACAAGGGAAAGCAGACCGTCGGACTGTTACTGGAGGGAGTGTTCCCGTCGGCCTACGAAAACCGCGTATCCGAAGAGATGCAGGCCGGTTTGGAGCAACTCGGACTCTCATTTAAAAACGCCAGCGTACCCACGCGCATGCTGGTTATCAGCGACGGGGATGTTGCGGCCAACCATATTCGCAATGCCGAGGAAAAACAGTGGCTACCGCTGGGATACAACCACATGGACGGAGCTACCTATGCCAACAAAGACCTGCTGCTGAATGCGGTGGAATACCTGATAGACCCTACCGGCGTGATAGAAGCCCGTACCAAGGAGGTAAAGCTCAGGCTGCTCGATACGGTGAGAGCCCGTGAAGAGGGTAATTTCTGGAAGGGAATCAATGTGGGTTTGCCACTTTTCCTGCTTGCCATACTTGGCTGGACGTTCAACTGGCGCAGAAAAAGAAAATATGCCCGTTGACCATGATCAAGCGCGTAGTAAAAATGACCTTCCGCGAGGAAGATACGGACAAGTTCATCCGCGACGTTTTTGACCGGAGCAAGCAGAAAATCAGAGCATTTCCCGGTTGCCGGCACATGGAACTGCTCAGAGATACCCGGCATCCGAACGTGCTGTTCACGTTGAGTTACTGGGATGATGAAACAGCACTTGATCAGTACAGGAATTCGGAACTTTTTGCTGAAACATGGGTTAAAACCAAAGCATTGTTTTCAGACAGACCGCAGGCCTGGTCGCTGGAAGTACTGGATACACCCTGATTCATTTTTTTTACATAATCCGTAATATGATCGTCTTATGCACACTGAATCTATCGACAGATTAATACAGTCTGTATCTTTTCACCATGAACTGGTGACCAACGGACTTTCTGCGGACACACTGGAGGCTATTGAAACAGTATCGGAGGCAAGAAGTTTCCGGGATGGAGACATTTTATATGCCCAGGGATCCGTTCCTTCCGGCGTATATCGGTTGAAATCCGGTCTGGTGAAAATATCAACCAGCACCCCCTGTGGGCACCGGCAAGTGGTGTATGTGTACAAACCTGGTGACTGGCTGGGATATCGCCAGAATTTCACGTTAGAACTTCATCCTATTGAGGGAATGGCTATCGGAAATGTCGAGACGACATTTATCCCGATGGAAGAGTTCATCAGGCTTGTGAAAGCCCGTCAGGACTTGTTATACAACCTTCTGCTCACGCTCAGTCAGGAATTTTCTGCCTGGGTAAACAGAACCGTCTATCTGGCGAAATTTCCCGTCAGAGTACGGCTGGCCATAGGATTGTTGTTTCTGGATGTACAATTCAGGGAATCTGCCAATGAGCCTGCTACCATTTTGTTTTCGAGAACAGATCTGGCAGATATGATAGGTGCCACCATCGAAACGACAGTACGGGCACTGGGGGAGTTTAAAGAAAACGGCTGGGTGACTGCCAGTGGCAGAACCATACGGGTGAAGGACAGAAATGCCTTGTTTGACTCCATTGGGGCATTATAAACAACTGTTTTTCGTCTGCTTGTTATACGCTCGCGTATCTGGTTTCAGTTACCGTCTTGAACAACGGATAGGTTACCTTGTTTTTTCAGATATTTGAGCCTGTTTTCAGATAAAACCACAACGGATATGAACAAAGTCATTCCCACACTACTCCGGACAGCTGGTGTATTCGCCGTGTTTGCTGCTCTTCAGTACGTCATCATCTGGTATCTGCTAGCTCCGGCAGGACTGATTGCCGGTTTATTCATGTATAAAACCAGCGACGACCGTCCGATGTCGCTCGGGTTGATTATTGGCAGCATACTTTTCGGCGTATTTGCGTACGCCATGTCGCAGATATATCCAATCAAGTAAGTTACGGCGTTCGTACATACGGCGCATTTCACATCAAATCACCGTACTTTTGCGGCGGTAACTAAACCGCATTTTCATGATTCAACGTATTCAAACCGTTCTGTTGCTCCTGGCTGCTGTTTTGCTGGGGTTGCAGTTTGTATTTCCCTATGCGGAGTCCGCATCCGGCCTTTCCGGCTCCTTTGGCGATGGTGTATTCAGTGTGAACGACCGGGCAGGCCTGCAAATCAACACGGGTCTGGCATTTGCACTGGCTGTAATTGCTGTTTTTCTGTATAAAAACCGTCCGGCGCAGTCGCGTATCACCACTTTGGCCATATTTGCCAGTACCATACTGGCAGTGAGTGTTGCCACGCAGTGTTTCATACTGATTCGCGAGGCAGGTTCAGAGGTGACGAACATCCATTACCAGCCGGGTATTGCATTGCCGGCACTTTCCGTGCTGCTGCTGTGGATTGCCAACAGATTCATCAGGAAAGATGAGGAACTGGTCAGGTCGTCGGACAGGCTCAGATAAACCCCGTTTATTAACAGAACACAACTACCCAGACATGACTTCGCGACAGATACGCCGTCAGTTTCTCGATTTTTTTGCTTCCAAAGAGCATAAAATTATTCCCTCTGCGCCCATGGTGGCCAAGAGCGATCCCACACTCATGTTTATCAACTCGGGTATGGCGCCACTCAAGGATTTTTTCCTGGGCAACCAGACGCCGCCATCGAAGCGCATAGCCGACACGCAGAAATGCCTGCGGGTAAGTGGCAAGCACAACGATCTGGAGGATGTTGGGTTTGACGGCTACCACCATACCATGTTCGAGATGCTGGGCAACTGGTCTTTCGGCGATTACTTCAAGCAGGAGGCTCTTCGCTGGTCGTGGGAATTGTTAACCGGTGTGTACAAGATACCGAAAGACCGGCTTTATGTGTCGGTTTTTGCGGGTAACGAGGCCGAGGGCGTTCCGTTTGACCAGGAGGCGTATGACGTCTGGAGTACCATGTTGCCAACTGACCGGATTCTTCGTTTCGGGAAAAAGGAAAATTTCTGGGAAATGGGCGATACGGGACCGTGTGGCCCCTGCTCGGAAATTCACGTGGACCTGCGTACCGATGAGGAGCGCGCCCGCGTGGACGGGCGTACGCTCGTGAATGCCGATGATCCGAATGTGATTGAGATCTGGAATAACGTATTCATGCAGTTTGTGCGCAAGGCAGACGGATCACTGGAAGAGCTCCCTGCCAAATCTGTAGATACGGGTATGGGTTTCGAGCGCCTGTGCCGTGCCGTACAACAAACCAGTTCCAACTACGCTACCGATTTGTGGTTACCCATCTTCAATTTGCTGGGTGATCTGAGCGGACACAAATATCAGGATACCTATCCCAATACGGATGCTGATCCTGCCACACTGAAGAAAGATATTGCCATGCGTGTGGTAGCCGATCACCTCCGTGCGGTCAGCTTTGCGATTGCTGACGGAGAGCTACCATCCAACACCGGTGCCGGGTATGTTATCCGGCGCATACTTCGCAGGGGTGTGCGTTATTATTACTCATTCCTCGATCTGAAAGAACCGGTGCTGTACCGTTTGTTTCCGGTACTGGCCAAAGAGATGAACGATATATTCCCCGAACTGGAAGCCCAGCAGGATTTCATCGTCAGGGTATTGCTGGAGGAGGAGAAATCATTCCTGAGAACTCTGGAATCCGGATTGAAGCGTTTTGATCAGCTTGATATAAAGAACAATACTGTTGCCGGCGCTCAGGCATTCGAGTTGCTCGACACGTACGGCTTCCCGATAGATCTGACCCGCCTGCTTGCCCGTGAAAAAGGACTTGTCGTAGATGAGGAGGGCTTCACACAGGCGCTGGCCGAACAAAAGGCCCGTTCCCGCAAGGATGCCGCCAAGCAGGTAGGCGACTGGATGGTTCTGCGCGATGAAGCGGATGTAGCCTTTGTCGGGTACGACGAACTTGAAACGGAAAACAGTCACGTTACCAAGTACCGCACGGTAAAGGTAAAGGAGCAGCCACAGTATCAGATTGTGCTGAACCGGACACCCTTCTATCCGGAAGGTGGCGGTCAGGTTGGAGACACCGGTTACATGGTATTTGGAGACGAGCGCGTGCGCGTACTTGATACCAAAAAGGAAAACAACCTGGTCATACACATTCTGGAGCGTCTGCCCGAGAATATGGATGCGACCTCTGTTGTATGTATAGTAGATGAACGGAAACGCCGTCTGACAGAAAACAATCACTCGGCTACCCACCTGTTGCACGCTGCCCTCCGTCAGGTATTGGGTACCCACGTACAGCAGAAGGGATCATATCTCGATGATCAGACACTTCGTTTCGACTTCCAGCACTTCCAGAAAGTGTCAGATGAAGAGATTGCGCGCATAGAAACCATTGTGAACCGCAAAATTCGGGAGAATATAGCGCTGGGAGAGGCTCGCAGTTTACCCATTGAAGAGGCAAAGAAGGCCGGTGCCATGATGCTTTTCGGTGAAAAATACGGAGAGACCGTCAGGATGATTACATTCGACCCGGAATATTCGCGCGAACTGTGCGGTGGCTGCCATGTAAAAAATACCGGCCAGATAGGTCTGTTCAAAATCACGGCTGAAACCGCAGTAGCTGCGGGAGTACGCCGTATTGAAGCTACAACAGCCGAGGGTGCCGAAAAGTGGATTGACAAACAACTGGAACGCCTGTCGGTATATGACAGCGCCTTCAAGAATCCTAGAGATCCGGGCAAGGCGGTCGCCGATTTGCAGGAAGAAAACAAGCGGCTGCAGAAGCAGATCGAGCGGTTGCTTCAGGAGCAGGCCAACGGACTTCGCGACGGACTGAGGGGTCAGGTGCTGCAGATAAACGGTATCAACTACCTTGCACAGGTATTGCCGGTCAACGATGCCAATGCCGTCAAGACCCTTGCGGCCGAGCTGGAGCGGGAGCTGGGGAATGCCGTTATTGCCTTCGGGTCTGTTTCCGGAGACGGCAAACCATCGCTTACTGTCAAAATAAGTGATAATCTCGTAAAAGAAAAGGGGCTGAATGCCGGCACCATGGTGCGTGAGCTCGCACAGAAACACCTCAAAGGCGGCGGCGGCGGGCAACCCGGTTTCGCCACGGCGGGTGGTACGGATTCATCCGGACTGAACGACGCGGTAAACAGTATCAGAAACTACCTGAACTGATAAAACGACAGGGGCGCCGGACTT
>JBEGNB010000017.1:0-5138 GCA_041182785.1 Bacteroidota bacterium | reverse complement strand
GATATACACCGGGGTTTACGGCCTTCCCGCGGAAGGTACCGTCCCAGATATTGTCCCGGTCGCCGGGGAGTCCGTTGCGGACTTCGTGTATCATATTGCCCCAGCGATCATAAACGCGCAGAAGGGTGATACGCCGAACGGCAGCACCGTAACTGATGTCAAATACGCCGTTGTCTCCACTGCCACTCATGGCATTCGGAATATACACATTCACCACCGGATCCACGGAGATAATCACCTCGTCGGTGTCACTGCAACCGTTCCTGTCTTTCACCGTCAGGGTATAGGTGATGTTCCGCACCGGCATGGCCACCGGATCCGTACAAGTGATACAACTCAGGAAGGAGGTGTCGCTCCATATCCATTCCACTGGCGGATAGCCCGTGAGAATTACAGGTACTCCCAGCGAACGCCCCAGCTCGATGGTAGTGTCGGCTGGAAGTGTTACGGTAACGAGCGGCGGCTCGGAAACGGTAACCGGCAGTGTGTCGGTACAACCGTATATGTCCTGTGCGTATATTACGTACGCAGACGCGGGAAGTCCGCCAAAAATACCTGCAGCCTGAAATGGTCCGTCATCGAGTGCAAAAAGCAGGCCGGGATCTGAACCGCTCACGCCGATGGATCCGTTGCTCTCTCCATAACAGTTAACCGAGTCGGGACTGGCAATAAAGGTATAAGCGGGCCAGTTTGCCACGCTGGCCACAGTGGTTTCGGTACACTGGTAGCCATCGGTGACGGTCACCCGGTAAGTGCCCGCAGGCAAATTCTGTACCAGCGAGTCCGCAGCACCGGAAATATTCCACAGGTATTGTACCGGAGGCATGGCATTCGGCGAGCTGACGGATACTGACCCGTCGGACTCACCGTAACAGGCTGTTTCTGTCTTGGGACTAAGCTGTATTTCGGGTCTGACGGTCAGTCTGACAACGTGCGTGGAGTCGCAGCCGTTCCGGGCCGTGAAATGCCCTGTGTAGTTACCACTCGCCCCGATCGGAGTGCCAAATATACTGTAGGTGTCGCCGTAACATATCGTGGGGTATTCCTCCACGTAAAAGGTATCACGGGGCGCTACCCGCACCACCACGGTGGAATCGCAGCCGGTTATCGCCGACAGAAGATAGGTCTTCTCCTCTCCGGCCTGCAGGTCAATACCCAGATAATTCAGGGCCGACCCCAGACAAACAGAGGTATCCACCTGTATATTGTAGGTACCCACGGTGGTTCCAATCACATTAATCACTACGGTGGAGTCGCAGCCGTGTATGGTCTGCAGATAAAACGAAACTGTGCTGTCAGGCGGTATCACCACGTTGTTCCACACCACTTCCCTGCCGAGGCAAATGACAGTGTCTATCTGGTAATTGAAGGTATCATTAACTGTGATGAAGGCAGTATCCCTGTTCACGCAGCCGTTGGCAAAGCCCGCCTCCAGAGCAATAAAGGTGGAGGCAGACGGAACAGCATCCACGGTGGCACAGGTGGCGCAGTTCACTGCCCCGCCCGATGTCCAGAGGTAATAATCAAAACCACTCTCCTGGAAAGATACGGACTCACCCTGACACATCGTCTGAGCAGCACCAATTTCAACAACAGTACTGCTATCAATCGTAATAGTAATACTGTCAATATGCTGAATCAGGCATACATCGGTTACTGTTACCGCATACAGGCCCGGGGTAGCAGCAGTGTAGGATGAATTGCCCGAACCATCGGACCACTGCCAGAGCATGAGGTCATTACCAGCCGCATCAAGCAGGAAGGTAGTATTGTCGCAAATGGCGGTATCCTGTCCGAGTTCAACCGGTGCCGGATTGTAGTAGTAAATGAATTTGTCGAGGTTGTTATTGAAACGGCACTCGCCAATGCTGGTAACCGGGAAATCCTGATCGGGGGTAAAAGGCGGAGCCAGACTCCCGTCGTCGTTGAGCATAATCCAGACGGTGTCGTTCACTGCTCTGGGAAACATCAGGGACACAATCTGACATTCTCCGAGATTTACCTCCCGGCCAATCTGCACCGTACCAACCAGCTGGGCAGCTTCTTCCACCGGATTACCCATGTAGGCGGCAACGGGAGTCTGTGGAGGCAGAATATTGTCTCCGAGGTTGCATACTTCCACGGTTACCTGCATGGAGTCACCAATACACGCCACCCCGAGGAAGGTCATTCCACCGTCGGGAGAGGGGAAAGTCGGGTTGAAATACTGGTTCATAAAGGTATTCATTACCAGACTGTCGCCGATAATATGGTGGTTCTGCTGGTACTGCGGAATACTCAGGTCGTCGTTGATGTTGGTATTGAAATAGGCATGCTGGTTCCACACGCTCCGGGAGGAAATACCGGGTGTTCCTACAGCCTCGTACGCCACTACTGTGCCCTCGGAGAGGTTGTTCGCGTTTTTTCCGCACTGGATGACCACCTCGGTTTGTCCGTCGGCATCCACATCCAGTATCAGCGGAGCCTCTATGTGGGTGGCGCTGTGGCAGTTGTCCTGCCAGCTCACTGTCCCCGTTGCCCCGTTGATAATACGCAGAAAATCCTGGTCACGGTACACCACATCGGCCGACCCGTCACCACAAAAATCGAAAATACTGGAACAGGTGATAGAGGAAGCGTCGTTCACATTGCGCGTCCACATCACTGTGAAATTGTTGCGCAAGGCATACAGCCTCGGGAAACTGACGAAACTGATTTCCAGTCTTCCATCGCCGTTCAGGTCGGCAATATTCACCCGCGAGGCGCCCTCCTGCCAGTTGTTGAACAGTTGAAACTGCCTCAGGATGGCGGGTGTTTCAATTTCCCAGCAGTAAACTGTATTGAAATTATTGGTTGACTTCCGGCCCTGCACCACGGCATCCAGATCGCCGTCGCCGTCAATATCGGCTACGCTGGTGAACCCGTCGGTGAACGGGGCATTGGCCGTCACCACCGGAGTAACAGCCCCTGTAGTCAGATTCACCGACAACACCTGATTGCCGGCCACAATCTCCAGTCCGTCGCAATCGGGACAAAAGCTGTCGGGCAGAGCATCAATGGCCACCGGAGAAGCGAATGACAATCCGGTGATAACGCGCGCGGGATGTTCGCCCGCTGAAACACCCGGCCCGCCCTGAGCAAGCAGTGCACCTGTCTGTCCGTTATAAACCTGATTTCCAATATTCACCTCGCCCCATCCGTCGTGATCGAAATCGGCGATGTTGGGTACTGAGTAGCGGTATCTCGGGTGGTAGCCCACCTGAATGGCACTCACATATTTCAGGGTACCATCGTGTTCATAGCAGTAAAGGAGCCGGTCGAAGCCAACAATAACCACTTCGCCGAATCCGTCGTGATCGAGGTCGGCGATAGCGGGGGCTGTTCCGCCGGGCCACACAGTAGGCGCCACCACATGCACTTTGGTGAGTCCGGTAGCACCGTCAATAATAAACAGATCGGGGCCTTCAATGGCGGTAGTAACCAGGTCGGGAATACCATCTTTGTCCATGTCGCCGGCTACAACCGGGGAGTAAGTACCCGTATTGGCATCACTCTCCCACTGAATACCGAGCGATATTTGTCCGCAGGGCGGCACGTAATAGCAGTCCGCATTACATGTAGTATAGTAAAAATCAGCACACTGCCCGGTGCAGGTACATTCGGTATCGAAACAATCAATCAGACCATCGCCGTCGTCGTCCTTGCCGTTGGAACAGTCTTCAACCTGCTGGGAGAAAACCGGAGCGACAAATGAAAGAGAAAAAACGATAGAAAGCAGCAGTTGAAGAATTCTCGTCATCGGTTTTGATTTAAAGGCAATTTTCGACCATTTTGTGGAAAGGTCGCAAAAAGAAAACCAATAGGTCGGGAATGAGCGGATTATTTTTTGCCGGCGATTTTCACCAGTTCGTTCAGTTTCCATAACGCATCCATGGGCGTCATGGTATTCAGGTCGAGCGAAAGCAGTTCCTCCTTGATTCTCATGGTAAATTCATCCACGTCAAAAATATGGAGTTGCATCGGTTCGGCGATAGTTTTCACCTTTTTCTTCATCGTCTCCCGGGAAACGGGTTCCGGGTTTTCTCCTTCCGACACTTCCACCGATTTGGCTTCGAGCGTTTTCAGAATCTCGGCAGCGCGTTCTATGACGGGCTGGGGCATTCCGGCCATACGGGCCACGTGAATACCAAAAGAGTGGTTGGTGCCACCCTCCACGAGTTTTCGGAGGAAAATAACCTTGTGTCCCGACTCGCGGGTGCTGACGTGGAAATTGAATATTCTGTCGTGCCGTTCGGCCAGCTCGTTGAGTTCGTGGTAATGCGTGGCAAACAGTGTTTTCGGTCGCGCCCTGCCATTGTCGTGCAGGTACTCGGCCAGGCTCCAGGCGATACTGATACCGTCGTAGGTACTTGTTCCCCGGCCGATTTCATCAAGCAGAATCAGGGAGCGATCGCTGATATTGTTCATGATCAGGGCCGTTTCATTCATTTCCACCATGAATGTACTCTCGCCCCCGCTGATATTGTCGCTCGCGCCCACGCGGGTGAACACCTTGTCAAGCAGTCCGATGCGTGCTTTTGCCGCCGGTACAAAACTGCCCATCTGTGCCATCAGACTGATGAGGGCCGTTTGCCGGAGCAGGGCCGACTTACCCGCCATATTCGGACCGGTGATGAGCATGATCTGTACCCCGTCGCGGTCGAGGCACACATCGTTGGGGACATACATATCGCCTACGGGCAACTGTGTTTCGATAACCGGGTGGCGGCCCTCCCGGATGTCGAGCACGAGTGAATCATCGGGTTCCGGGCGACAGTAGTGCTGTTTCACGGCCACTTTGGAGAACGAGAGCAGACAATCGAGGCGGGCAATCAGCTGGGCATCAAGCTGTACCGGCTGAATATACTGACCGATTTCCTCCACGAGTTCTCGAAAAAGGCGTTCTTCCAGTTCCTGAATTTTCTCTTCCGCACCCAGGATTTTGGCCTCCAGTACCTTCAACTCCTCCGTGATATAGCGCTCGCCGTTGGCGATGGTCTGCTTGCGCGTCCACTCGGGCGGCACCTGGTCTTTCCACCTCGAAGTAACTTCAATGTAATATCCGAATACATTATTGAAAGCCACCTTGAGGGACGTGATACCCGTGCGTTCAATCTCCC
>JBEGNB010000016.1:0-5529 GCA_041182785.1 Bacteroidota bacterium | reverse complement strand
GGCCGATGCAGAGAATATCGTTATATGGCAACAGGGAAAGATATTCAAAATCAATGCCCTGAAAACAGCCGAGGCAGTGAAAAACGGTCAAAAGCCCGGTTTATCGCTCAAAACGAATATCCCGTTCACGTGCCAGGTAAAAACAAAGGTGGCAGAAACACAGCGTACACCTCAAAAGGTCTTTGAAGAGCAATTCACCGCCCGTGCAATCCGTCAGGCCGTTACATCGCCCGATGGCCAATTTCTCTTTTTTAACGCCGCCGGAAAACTGTACAAAAAAGACCTGAAAAGCGGCTCTGTGACTCCTTTCCCTGCAAAAAATGAAGTAATCGCAGAAGAAAACAACCAGTTTGAGCCCGCCGTTTCTCCGGACAGCAAACGGGTGGTTTTTGTGGACTGGAACGATGAATCGCTGGGCAGAATCATCATGGCCGCCACCGATGGTTCAGGCGCGCGCGTGATATCCACGGAAAAGGGAATATTCCGTACGCCCTCCTTCTCTCCCGACGGCCAGTCGGTGGTGTACAGAAAACAGGGCGGTGACGATGAACTTGGTTTTACTCACTCCAACAAGCCGGGTATCTATATCCTGTCGCTGTCCACCGGCAAAACGACTTTTGTGACTGCTACCGGCGAAAATCCGCGCTTCTCACCCGACGGCAAGCGTATTTATGTGTCAACCGGCGGTTATCTGTTCGGCGGGTTCGACAAGTCACTCCGCTCGTTCGATCTGAATGGCAATGACGAAAAAGTGCTGGCAAAAAGCAGGTATGCTGCTCAATGGACGCCGTCTCCCGACGGAAAGTGGCTGGCCTTCACTGAGCTGCACAAGGCTTACGTGTGCGCCATGCCCATGCCCGGACAAACACTGGACGTGAGCGGCGACATGGGATCGGTTCCAGCCACACTGGTAAGCCGCGATGCCGGTTATAACCTGCACTGGTCGGCCGACTCAAAACAGATTCACTACACACTCGGCGAGGAGTATTTCACCATTAATCTCAATGAAAGATTCTCCTTCCTGCCCGGAGCCCCCGATTCGCTGCCCGCACTCGATACAACCGGTATAAAAATCGGACTGCAACTTAAAGGCGACAAGCCGGCAGGGTCTATTCTGTTCGATAATGCACGCATCATTACCTGCGAGGGAGATCAGGTGATTGAAAAAGGGGTACTGCTTGTTCAGAACAATAAAATCGCTTTCGCGGGAACGAAGGCGGACTATCAGCGCGCCGGACTGGCCCGCCCCGACAAGGTGATTGACTGTTCGGGTAAAACAATCATGCCCGGTATGGTGGATGCACACGCTCATAGTGGCAACTTCAGGTACGGCCTGAGCCCGCAAAAACAATGGGAATACTACGCCAACCTGGCGTACGGCGTTACCACCATGCACGATCCGTCCTCCAATTCGGAAATGGTATTCAGTCAGTCGGAAATGATCAAATCGGGCCGGATGGTAGCACCCCGCCTGTTTAGCACCGGAACCATACTGTACGGAGCCGACGGCGATTTCAAGGCACCCGTTAATTCACTCGACGACGCACGCGCTGCCCTGCGCAGAACCAAAGCCTGGGGCGCTTTCTCGGTGAAAAGCTACAACCAGCCACGCCGTGAACAACGCCAGCAGGTGATGGCTGCAGCCAATGAACTCGGCATGCAGGTGGTGCCGGAGGGAGGCTCTTTCTTCGCCCATAACATGACCCAGATTGTTGACGGACACACAACCGTTGAACATAATCTGCCCGTAGCACCCATGTATCAGGATGTGGTGAACCTGTGGAGCAAAACCGGCACCCACAATACCCCTACCCTGATTGTGTGCTATGGCGGACTCAACGGCGAGTATTACTGGTACCAAAACACAGACGTGTGGGCTAAAAAACGACTGCTCAGCTTCACCCCGCGGCATATTATCATGGAAAGAAGCCGGCATATCACCAAGGCGCCCGACGAAGAATATCAGAACGGACATATTCTTGTCTCGAAAACCTGTAAAAAACTCCAGGATGCCGGCGTAAATATCAATATGGGGGCACACGGACAATTACAGGGACTCGGTGCTCACTGGGAACTCTGGATGCTTCAGCAGGGCGGCATGAGCAATCTGCAGGCTATCCGCTGCGCCACCATCAATGGAGCAAAAAGCCTCGGTATGGATGCTGAAATTGGCTCCCTCAAGGCCGGAAAACTGGCTGATCTGATCGTTCTCGATGCCAATCCGCTCGATAATATCAGAAACAGCGAACAAATTCGTTATGTCATGGTAAACGGACGTCTGTACAACCCCGATACCATGAACGAAACAGGCAATAACGACAAGAAACGCAACAAATTCTGGTTTGAAATGCCCGGCGGAGAAACCGGAGCAGCCGGAACGGGACATACCTGCTCGGAAACCAAATGCGTCTGCGGTCACTGATCTGAACAATGGCTCCCAAAGATTTCATTGATCTAAGATCCGAGGAAGTTCAGGAAATACTCGGTTCCCCGCCCGGCCTGCTGGTCAGGTGGGGAACCACTATTGTTCTTCTCGGTATATTACTGCTCGGACTGGTGGCATGGTTCGTAAAATATCCGGATATCGTTCAGGCGGATATAGAAATCACCAGCACTACCCCACCCACCGATGTGGCGGCTCGAACCGACGGACGCATGCAGGCCATATTCGTGAAAGACACCTCGCTGGTACGCGAAAACCAGCCCCTTGCCGTCCTGCAAAGTACCGCAGACTACAGGGATATGCTTCTGCTGGACTCCTGCATTGCCGTGTGGAAAACTTACGCATCTCTCGACTTCAGAGCACTGGAAACACCCGATTCACTCCAGCTGGGCGATCTGCTGGCTGATTATTCCAGTTTCTCGCGCCTGCTATCTGATTTTCAGTCAACCGACGACGCCACTGCAGAAGCAGGAGCCACCCGTACACTTCTTCAAAACAGTCTGAACCTGCTGAGTACGGCACTCGACCGCTGGAAACAATCCTATCTGATCATTGCTCCGGCAACCGGAAAAGTGTCGCTGAACGACCTGAAAACAGGAAGCTTCGTGCGTGTGGGCATACCACTCATGACAATTCTGCCACCCGGAAGCCCCGATGCCATTATCGGTAGGGCGGTCGTAACCGTGGCAGCCGGCGAACGCATACAGCCCGAACAAAGAGTGGTTATTAAAGTAGCAGGATACCCCGTACATATTTTCGGCACCGTGGAAGGCATCGTCAGTTCAAAAGCACTGATGCCCAGAGAAAAAAGTTATTCCGTGACTATCAGCCTGCCGGAAGCCAAAAACAATAAAATACCTACCAGCCTCGGCAAGGAAATCAGGTTCGAACAAAGACTGGGGGGGAGTGCCAGTATTCTGGTGGATAACAGGGGAGTTCTTCCACGCATACTGGACGAAATCAATACACAATTTTGAAAACAATGGCAACGAAGCAGCTTTGCATCAGTTGACTCAAACCATTCTTCATTATGAAATCCATTCTTGGTGCACTGGCAATCATATCCTGTTTTTCACCGGCTAATGCCCAGTTCCCCGAAACATGGCAGGGCGACTGGACGGGTACGCTCGATATTTTCAACGGAGCCGGCAAGGTTCAGTCGGTGGAAATGAGCGTCGAGATCCATAAAATGGACACTTCCACGCAGGGAAGATATACTTTCGGACTGATTTACGGTTCCAAAGAGAAGGACTGGCGCCCCTACGAGCTCGTCCCGGTTTCTCCGGAAACGGGAATATGGAAGGTGGACGAGAAGAATTCCATCATGATGGAGAGCTTCCTGATGGGGCCCAAATTTCTGTGCTGGTTTGTTGTACAACAGAGCAGGGTGCTGTGTACCTACGAAAAGGTGGACGACAGCACCATGATCTTTGAAGTCTTGTCGGGACTGGAAGCTAATATAAGCTCCACAGGCAACACTACTGTTGGCGGAGAAAATATTCCGGAAGTAAAAACGTATCCCTTCAGCGTATTCCAGCGGGCTGTACTACGGAAAAAATGAATTCCGGTATCAAACGTGCAGCGCCCTGTTACCCGTAGCTGCCAGACAGGCCTCCTTGAAGGCTTCCGTATAGGTAGGGTGTGCGTGACTCATACGGGCAGCATCCTCGGCTGATGCCCTGAACTCCATGAGTGCCACCGCCTCGGCAATCATGTCTGCTGCCCGGGCTCCCACGATGTGTACTCCGAGAATCTCGTCTGTTTCCTTGTGGGCCAGCACCTTCACCATTCCGTCGAGGTCCATGCTCGCGCGGGCGCGACCGAGCGCGCGGAAAGGGAATTTGCCCGGCTTGTAGGGAACGCCTGCTTCTTTGAGCTGTTCTTCCGTGTAACCGACTGAGGCCACTTCGGGCCAGGTGTAAACCACACCGGGGATAAGATTGTAGTTGATATGCGGCTTTTGTCCGGCCATCACTTCCGCCACAAATACCCCTTCTTCCTCGGCTTTGTGTGCAAGCATGGCACCCTTTACCACGTCGCCAATGGCATAGATGCCTGAAACACTGGTCTCCAGGTGGTCATTCACCGGAATACGGCCCTTTTCGTCGGTGGAGATACCAATATTTTCCAGTCCGAGACTGTCTGTGTAAGGCTTTCTTCCCATGGAGAGCAGACAGTAATCAGCCTCCAGCGTCAGTTTTTTGGACTCATCGTCGCGATGCTGAGCAATAACTTTTACACTGTTTTTTCCTGCGGTCACTTCAGTAACAGCGTGACGCAGGTGAAACTGCACACCCAGTGATTTCATGCTCTTCATGAGTTCGCGGCTGCAGTCGGCATCCATACCCGCAATGATACGGTCGAGATATTCCACTACGTGTACCTGCGTACCCAGGCGCGCGTAAACGCTGCCCAGCTCGAGTCCGATAACTCCACCTCCTATCACCACCATGGTTGCCGGCAGTTTGTCAATATTCAGAGCTTCGGTACTGGTGATGATCCGTTTCTTGTCGTAGTTAAAACTGGCAGGTGTTATGGGTTTGGAGCCTGTGGCTATAATCACACGGGCGGCCTCAATTTCCTGCGAGGAGCCGTCCTGACCAGTTATCTTCAGTTTGTTTTTGGTAATAAAAGAGCCATGCCCGTTGAACACATCCACCTTGTTCTTTTTCATCAGAAACTCTACACCCTTGTTGTTTTCCAGGATTACCTCGTTTTTCCGGCGTATCATCTGAGGGAGATCAACCTTCAGATCTTTCAGATTGATTCCGTGTGTTTTGAAGGTGTGGGCAGCATTATGGTAATGCTCGGAGGAGTCGAGCAGCGCTTTGGAAGGAATACAGCCTACATTAAGGCAGGTGCCTCCCAGTACAGAGTAACGTTCGATGATGGCCGTTCGGAAGCCCAGCTGGGCGCAACGGATAGCGGCTACATACCCACCGGGGCCTGAGCCAATGACTGCTACGTCGTAAGACATTTTGTGTTAATCTTGTTTAGGTCCTTTATTGTTCCGGTTCTTGTTGTTGTTTCTCCAGCGGGGATTATTGTTCCCCGGACCACCCTGTCCGGGTGTTGGTGGCTCCTGC
>JBEGNB010000015.1:0-3069 GCA_041182785.1 Bacteroidota bacterium | reverse complement strand
CTCGGGGTTACTTGTCTGCAGACAGGTGATAAGGACAAAGCAGCTGACTTGCTTTCATCTGCATTCAAACTTTACAGCACATCGTTTGGAAAATCGCACCCCAAAACGAAAAAAGCGAAATACTGGCTTGAAAAAGCACGGTCACCGAAGTGACGAGGCACCCTCTAAGAGCTTGTTCAGGATTCTCTCGCCGAGTCAAAAACGGCTCATTTTTCGCCATTTTTCACCTTTTTTCAGTTACGTAGCTACGGCTATGCGCCTTCAAAAATGCAAAAACTGACAAAAAATCAGCCTGTTTTTGCTATCGGCAGAGAATCCTGAACAAGCTCTAATGCCCCGAGAGGGCGCCTCGTTATTACAGTTACTCCACCACCACTTTCCGCACTGCCACCACGTCTCCTCCCACGCTAACCTTCACCATGTACACACCCGCGTACAGCGTGCGCGCGTCCAGGTAACAGATGGTGCTGCCGGGCTGTATGGAGGTTTCCTGCATCAGTGAGCCGTTCTCGCTGAAAAGCTGTACCCGAGCTTCGTTTTCCAGTAAGCCGTGCACCTGAACAGCAAAGAATTCGCCCGACGGATTGGGGAATACGCCCACTTCCATACTGACCTGCTCCACTGTGTTTGTCCCTGTTGATGGATTGTATGTCGTTACCGGCTCGGTGATTGTTTGCACTTTGGTGGCGGTTCTTACGCCGTAAAAAGCGGGGCCTACCACATACGGGTACGCCGAGTTCCATTCTGCATCCACCGTGGCGAAATAGGCATAGATGCCCTGCGGATACTCGGGCGTCACACAGAAACGACCGTTGTGCTCATCCAGATAGTCCGGTTCCGGATGCGTGACAAACTCATAGTCTTCCCGGAAATATCCAAGCGGAAATGCTGTGCTCACCAACGGGCCGTCGGGTACATCGGTACCATTGGCATGATGCGTACGCGCTGTGATATTCCTGAGCTGATAGCCTGATTTCATACGTGCCAATCCTCCTGTTCCATCGGCGTTTTTGTACCCATAAGCGCCGTAAATCGGAAATCCGTCGTAAGCGTAACCAATCAGCGGCGAGTGTACGGTGCTGTCTATGGCATACAGACCATCGGCCAGATACAGATCACATATATTGGATATCACGTCCAGATCGAGGTTGAAGGCAGACGGGTTCTGGTGGTGGTGGTAGTTGCCCATAGCCGGGTGGCCTTTGGCACAGTCGAACCCGACCCGCTCGGCTACAATGGCATCGCGGTTCCAGCTCTGTGTCGCAGCCGGTCCGCCCGGGCAGGGCGGGTTGCCCGGACCACCGCAGAGCGAGTTGGTATTGGTATTCCACGCCACGCCGTCGCGATAGTCGAAAAGTGCCACACCATTGATGAATATTCCGATATTGCCACCGGTGGTAGGCGTTTGTGTGCCTGTGTTCTGCACCGGATTCAGCGGAAGCTTGAAGTATCCGCTTTGTGCCTGTGCTATGGACGGATTCCCGTCAAGGAAAGGTCCGGTGATATAGGACGGGATACCGGCAGACTTTACATACACCCAGTTGTCTGAATATTGAACCGACTGTACATTGGCCGGGGTATTGTCCTGAATGGGAGTTGGGTTTCCCTGTACGTAGTGACGGCCCTTCAGTCCGGTTGTGTTGATGAGCCAGGAAGTTACAGCGGGGTTGGTCTGGGCACCAAGCTGAATAACCAGTAAAAGCAGTGAGGGAATCAGGATTTGTTTTTTCATGCTGAAAATTGTGATTGAGTGTTATTGTTTGGGTACCTGTTGTGGTCTGAAATCCGGATTAAAGAGAAAATCGCGGTCAGTCAGGGTGAGTAAAAATGCGATCAGGTCGGTTTTTTCGCGGCTGTCGAGCGGTATTTTGTTTTTAAGAAGCGGTGAAAGGGTGGGGGAGTCCTCTATTCCGGTTGTGTAATGATTCAGCACATCTTTCAGTCGGCTGAACCGCCCGTCGTGCATATACGGGTATGAAAATTCTGTATTGCGCAGGGTAGGCACCTTGAACTTCATTTCGTCGGCCGGGTTTCCGCTGATACCTGCGCGTCCGCGGTCGTTCAGTGTGGTATCCGGTTTCAAGCCGTTGTTTTCAAACTGGTAACTGGTGAACAGAGGCTCTGTGTGGCAGCTGTTGCAGTGCTTTCGGAACAACTCATACCCGTTTTTTTCCTGTATGGTAAAAGTATCCTTCCCTGCCATCACCCTGTCGTAGCGGGCGTTGGCACTCACGAGTGTGAGTTCGAATTGCGCCAGGGCTTTCAGTACACGCTCACCTGTAATCTCTTCGCTTCCGAATGCCGATTCAAACATTTCCCTGTACCCGGCACTCTTTTCCAGCCGCTCTACAACACCCTGAATGCTGAAGTCCATTTCATCGGCATTTGATACCGGAGCCAGTGCCTGCATGTCTAGATGGTTGACGGCCCCATCCCACATAAATGATTGGCTCCATGCCAGATTCATCAGGGCCGGCGAGTTTCGCCTGCCAATCCGGTCGTTTATACCGTGGCTGAGTGCATGGTCCACGTGCGTAAAGGCTGTGAATGACAGGTGACAACTGCTGCAGGAAACGGTGCTGTCGCGCGATAACAATGGTTCGTAAAAAAGTCTGCGACCCAGTGCGACGCCAGCTTTCGTTGGCTGATTGTGCGTCTGGTTGTAAACCGGCGCAGGCCATCCCGGCGGAACAGGAATTCTGACGAGATCTCCCGGGTGGATAGATGCCGCCGCCAGGACAAAACAGGCGATTATCGCGGTCAGTGTGCTTTTACTCGGCATTTACGCGTATGGATTTTCCAATCAGACCGGCAAGCCTTGCCGCTTCCTGCGAGGGCGACATGACGTTGAAGTGGTTCGTCCAGTCTGCCTGGTCCAGCATGGTACACACCTCTGTATTTATCAATATGCGCCCCGTTGCCATTACTTCTGAAACAACCGGGAATACGGTCTGATTCGGTGGCATGTACCCCCCAAGATGAAAGGCAAAAGAACCGTTCCTGCCCTGGCTGTTTGGGGAAAAACCTTCCAGTTTCACATTGATGTAGCCGCTGTTCCACGTCCAGTAC
>JBEGNB010000014.1:0-3404 GCA_041182785.1 Bacteroidota bacterium | reverse complement strand
GGTGGTAACCTCGGGGTTACCTTCGTACTCGCGGTATATATCCTGACACCACTCGGATACATTACCCGACATATCGTATAACCCCAGCTCATTGGGAAGTCGCTTGCCAACCGGGTGGGTGGATTTACCGGAATTCTTCTCGGTCCAGGCCACCTGGCCGGGATCAAGTCCGCCGGAGTAGTTGTAATTCTTGCGTGACAGGTGCCCGCCCCGCGCCGCATATTCCCACTCGGCCTCGGATGGCAGTCTGTACTGAACCGGTGAAAGGGTATTCAGTTTCTGTATGAACCGGATGGCATCATCCCAGCTTACCCGCTCCACCGGACAATCGTCGCACCGGAAACCGGGATTGGCCAGATCGGTACCCATGACGGCCCGCCATTGTTTCTGGGTCACCTCTGTTTCTGCCATGTAATAGTGGTCCAGCACAACCAAATGCTCGGGTTTCTCGTTCGGAAAACACTGGTCTTTGAATGAGGTACATCCCATCATGTAGGTTCCTCCGCGAACCAGCACGAATTTGCCCACCAGCGGATCGGTAAACGATTCGGCCAGTACCGGATCGCCGGATATTGCACTGTTTTTGTAGCTCCACTCGTCCGGCAGATCGGCACCGGAGGCAGTAAGCTCCGTGATCAGCAGCCGGGCCGTGCGGTTGTAGGATGTATCACCTGTCAGGGCTGACAAGCGGTACTGCTCATCCAGCAGCCGGCGGAAAGCATAGCGGTTAGACCGGTAGTAGGTTCTCAGTTCGCCAAGGAACGAAGGCATACCCGCAGCGGTGACTCTGGAATTGCCCGAGAGCGTTCTGAGCGATTTCTCCAGCAACTCTCTGTGCCGGCGCATGGCTTTTTCGATGTTTTTTTCACGCCGGGCAAACTGCAGATACACGTCTTCTGCGAGTTGCGGGTTACCCTCGAACAGGGCTGCCATCTGTGTGGCATCGGCCGCCTTGCCGGTGGCTATCAGGGCATCGAGAGCAGGCAAGGTGTCGAAGGGTACGCGACTGGTACGGTAATCGTCGCGCATGAGCCGGCGGTACGATGACATATCGCCTTTGTACAGGAATGGCAGCCGCCACTCGGGAGCATTTTCGGAAACGCGCAGCAGCAATGTGTCGCTGCCGGGTGTTTCGAGTCCGCTCTCAATCAGGTTTTTCTATCCTGATTCAGGTAGCGATACATGATGGCATTATCCTCATTCAATGCTGTTTTTACAAAGTCCGATCGTATTTTTTCGTAGTAAACAGCGCTATCGCGGCCGGTTTTGACTTTCATCAGTATGGAATAGGCCGCACTGTCGGAACCGAACAGATACATGGACTGCAGGCTCCGATAAAACTGCCGGACCAGTGCCGTATCGGCTTGCGGGCTTTCCTCTTCCGCGAACAGACTCTTGTTGAAGAGCGCCCGGGCGACGGCCCCGTCCGGCGAAAAAGTGCCTGCGACTGCCGTCGTGTCGAAGTTCAGAAAATAGCCGTTCAGATTGCTTATTTCAGGAATCTGGTTGAAAGACGCCAGTTTATTGACCACATACCCGTTTATCTCGAGGTTGCTGATCTGTCCGTCTTTCGGGAATACATCGGCATTTCCGAGAGCTGCTTCCATCAGATACCAGGTAAAGGCCCCGTGTTGCACGGCGGAGTCTTCGAAAGATTCCCCCTTGCCCGAGGAGGACGTGAGAACCGACAGCCTGCTGTCGCCGGATGCGACCAGGCTGGAGAGTGCAGGCAACTGAACCAGTTTTTCCTCTGCTTTGCCCAGGAGCCTGCCTGCGTGACAGGCATCGGCGATGAAATAGACTTTGCACCCTTTGTTGAGCCATACTTTGACGGGGTTGACAAAACTGGAGTGGTAGCAATCGCAGATACCCTGATTCACATCATTGTCGTACATCAGGAAACAGCCGTTATTCTCACCCGTACCATTCTCCAGCATACCGTGGCCGCTGAAGTAAATCACGATATAATCACCGGCGGCAATGGCACCGCTGGCTACCTTTTTCGTAATTTGTTTAATACCCTCGTTGAAGTTGCCTGCTGTAGCCAGGCTGTCGAGCAGCAGCAGGCGTGCAGCCGGATCTGTCTGCACCCCGCTGGTGTAACCCAGCAGCTTGTGGATTGCCTCCGCATCCCGGTGTGCATACTTCAGACTGGCATGCGCGTACTGGTATCTGGACACACCGGCGATTACCGCGTGTAACTGCGGTCTGCGGCTGTTGCCGAAGGTACCTTGCGCCTGTGCGCACACGCCAAGTAAAACATACAGAAAAACAAATATTTGTTTCATAGTCAAAATTTTAAGTTTGTTCAGGATTATCTGCCTGTGGAAAAACAGGCTGAATGATTGTCAGTTTTTGCGTTTTTAAAAGTGCATAGTCGGAGCTACGCAACTAAAAAAGGTGAAAAATGGCGAAAAACGAGTTGTTTTTGACTCGGTGAGAGAATCATGAACAAGCGCTGCCCCCCTTTTTTGCATTTATTCACCCATTGTTTCACATGCCTTACAAGATCGGTATGGCCGTAACCGAGATCCAGTGAACTTGAACAATCCGTGTCGTACAAGATAAAATGGCCTTCCTGTTCATCGTCATACTTGCTCAGTTGTCCGTGGCCGCTGAAATAGAACACAATATAGTCGGGTCGGGAGGAGGTATCAGCCACCTGTTGCCGCAGGTAACTGATTGCCATATCAAGATTGCCTATTGTTGCATCTTCATTCAGCAGTGTGATTACTGTGTCAACCTGCATACTATCGGCACAATTCAGCAGTCGGGTGAACTGTTCTGCATCCCGATCAGCGAATTGCAGACTTCTAATACCATTATCGGGGGAGTATTGGGAAATTCCCACGACAACGGCACACAGCCGGGGGGGCCGGGTATTGGAGAGCGTTTGTGCGCGGGTGAGGGTGCACAGGGAGAAAAAAGCAAGTAGAAAAACAAAGTTTTGCTTCATAAGCTGGTTCTAGTACCTGAGTGTACAATTTTAGCATTATCAGCAAATTGGGGTTAGTAAAGTAGTCAGAGCCTATCTCTGTACAGTCGTGGCAAGGCGGAAGCCAATATCGAAGTTACTATAGTTGGGATCAATGTAAAGTCGTCCCGTTACTCGGCAGCTTGATGAGCTTTCACTCAACCAGCAACCACCACGAATCACACGACCCAGACCATCAGCCGGTCCTTTTGGATTAGTCTGAATCCCGGCTGAATAATCAGAATACCAGTCTGAACACCACTCATACACATTACCACTCATATCATGGATACCAAGTTCATTCGGGTTTTTACCTTTTACCGGATGAGGATTGGGCCTGACATTACGATACCAGGCTACTTTGTCAGCATCGTTGCTACCTGAAAACCGATAGCCACGGCTGTATGTACCACCTCTGGCGGCGAACTCC
>JBEGNB010000013.1:0-5197 GCA_041182785.1 Bacteroidota bacterium | reverse complement strand
ACTGTGAGATGCCCGGGCATTGTCACACCTTCGGAGTTCACTGTAAGCATCGTAGTTGTTCCGTATTTCATATTCATATCAGCAGGACAGTCTATGGAACTGCCGGAAAAAGAGATGTTTCCCAACGTCAAAGTGCCGGAAGAAACTGTCAGGCCGTTTGAGAAGGAACCAGTACCGGCTACACTGATACCATTATTATTCACCTCTGCCACGTCGGTGCTGTTGTGCTGTAAAACCAGGCTGTTGGTACCGCCGGGACTGAATCGGAGAATATTGTCCGAACTGCCGATTCCAGCAGTAGCCTGTACCGACCCCTTTATGAAGGTCAATCCGGCACCTGTACTACCTTCCAGTAACTGGTATGAATTACCTGCCGTATTTCTGAGATGTAACTGATAACCCGAAGCAGGGGATGTTGTGCCGACTCCCACTGAACCAGTATTGGGGAAAGTATTTGTGCTGCCTCTGACCGACAGGGCATAGGGTGCTGTACTTAGCTGTAGCCTGGGGGCCATTTCGGGGGTGGAACCTACGCTCACACCCACGAAGTAGTCTTCGCTGAAAGGCAGATTCAATGCCGTTACGGAACCCAGCACATTGTAGAGTCCACTGTTGACTGTTACACTGCTCTGCGTCTCTGTCCAGAGGGCAGTACCACCCTCTGCTACGTTGTAGATCCTGAAGGTGAGTGCGTAATTTCCGTCTGTAACGGAAGTACCATCACCTTTTTTAAGGATACCCTGAATACCCAGTTTTGCACCTTGCGCACTGAGCAAACTGCCTGAGGACAGAAACAGTATGACGAGCATGGTGCCCGTTTTGAAACAAGACTGAAATTTCATATGATATTTTTTCAGTTATTGACAGTTCGTCGTGAAGATTTTTGCGTCAGCGTAAATGAATTTCACTGAATCAGCTAGTGAGATAGTGTTGCCTCTACCTTGCGCATTCGGACATCAATATTGTCCAGTGAAGCCTTGAGTGCTTCGTTATCTCGCTTGAGAGAAGCTTTTTCTCGCTCCAGGGCATCTTTCCTGCGCAGCAGTTCCTGGGTTACCGACACATTGAGAGTGTGAATACGGTCGTAGTCCACCTGCAGGAAATCGTTCACCTGCCTCCCAAATACAAATAATTCGTCGGGAGCAGAATCCCGCCAGCCTGATACGGTAAAGGTGTGCGCATCCGGCGTGCCAGCTACCCGGCAATCTCTGTAATTTCCATCGAACATTATTCGGACTGTATCACCCGATGAAAGTCTATGTACTACGGGCAGGCTGACACTCAGGTTGTCGCCCTCACGCGATATTCGGGCGGATTTCTGATAAATGTCCGGGATGACTCCGGTTGTTGTAGTTACTGATTCGGGAAACGCCTCTTTCACCTCCTGAGCGATAAATCCCTTTTTGGATGCCAGACCATACATAAGGGAGTCCTTGTAACGATAGTCGCTGACACATAAACCCCGCAAAATTTCAAGATCTGCAACAGCGTTACTGGTTGTAATATCCTTTTTAATCCGTCTGTCGGAGAATGCATTGAATTCGGGTGCCCGTACCCTGTCGCTGCAACTGATGGAATAGGCGCTGGAAAAATTGGCATCCGTCTGACAACCCTGATTGTTGCTGCCGTTATAAAATGCATAAGTACCCGTATAGTTTTTGGATCCGGTGACATTCAGATGCCCGGGAATAATTGCACCATTACTACGAATACCCAACATGGTTGTACCAGCGCGCTTGATATCTGTATCGGACTGGTTATTAATGTCCGATCCGGATACCGTAAAATTACCCGCGGTAACCGTCCCTGCGCTAACGGTTACTCCTCCGGTGAAAGTACCCGTGCCTGTCAGACTGATCCCGGAACTGGTCACCAACAGTTTGTCGGCTCCGTTGTACTGCAATGCTGTGTTTGCTCCGGTATTAATCTCCATAAAGGTGCCAGAGCTGCTATGACCGATTGTGGCAGTAGCCGCACCCTTTTTTAGCTCAACCCTGGAACCCGTGGTGCCCTCTGTCAACTGATTGGCTACACCCGAGGCGTTTTTGAGATGCAGATTAGACCCCGAGGCAGGACTGGTGGTGCCAATTCCGATAGCGCCGGAGCTGGGAAATACATTTCCTGTTCCTTTGAACGAGAGCGCATAGGGCGCCACCGTCAGCTGCTGGCGGGGGGTTATCTCCGGACTGTCGCCCACCTGAACCGAAAGATAATAGTCGCTGTCGAACGGTAACGACAAGCTGTTTACCGAGCCTAACTGCACACTGTATATACCTCCGGCAACCTCAACCTGGGACTGTACTTCTGACCACAGTGCCGTTCCTCCCGTTGCAACATCATACAACCTGAAGGTGATGGCATAATTGCCGTCTTCCACAGATTTCCCGTCGCCCTTCCTGAGAATACCCTGCACTCCAATTTTGGCACTCTGTGCCAGTGAAGCCAGCGCAAACATCGAAAACAGGGTTACTGACATCAGTCGGACCAGCGTGAATATGTTATTTTTCATGTTTGTCATTTTTAGAATTTGAATGTTGAAGCCTTGTATCAGTTGGATATTCTGGCTTCCATGGCACGCATCCGCAACTCCAGTTGATCTATTTTCGATTTATTGTTTCCGATTTCCTCACGAACAGCCCGGGCATCGGCTTCAGCCGTTTCCAGTTGCCGTACAAGTTCTCTGGTAGCCGACACATTCAGAGTATGTATCCTGTCATAATCAACCTGAAGGAAATCATCCACCTGCTTTCCGAACACAAACACCCACTCCGGGCGTCCTCCCTTCCAGTCGGCCAGTGTAAAAGAGTGGCTGTCCTGTACAGACATTACACTCAAATCCTGCTGCCCGTCCGGGGAATACAACCGGACGAGGTCACCCTCGGCAAGACCGTGTGCGTCCGGCATGGATAATAAAATACGACCGTCACGGACGACATACTCCGACGGCCTGTCAAATACATCAGGTATAAAATCCTTGCTTGTGGTAACTGCCTCCGGAAATACCTCTCTGACTTCCTGAGCAATGAACCCTTTCTTTGACGCTGTTCCATAGTTTGCGAAATCAATGTATTTGTAATCGCACACCCGCAAACGGCGCAGTATTTCCTGATCAGCCGCATTGTCAGCCGGGACTATATCTTTCTTGATGCGCCTGTCGGAAGTAGCATTGAACTCCATTGCCCTGATTTTGCTCGTGGCTGAAAGCGAATAGTTATTGCTCCCGCTGGCAGTGCCGGTAGAAGCACACGCCAGGTTCCCGTCATTCGCGTAAAAAGCGTATGCTGTATTGTACGATTTGGAACCAGTCAAGTCCAGAAGCCCGGTTACCCCGACCCCATCCGTGTTGATTTCCAGTTTTACATTGCCACTGTGCTTGAATTTGGTTGCGGCAGTATTGCTGATGGCAGATGATTCCAGCTTGATATTATTCAGGGTAGAGGCACCTCCCGATGAAGTCAGCCCTGCAGAAAATATCCCGGAACCTGTAACCGAGATACCCCCTGAAAGAACAGTCAGAATATCGGAACCACTGTATCTGAACTTCATATCACTGGTTCCGGAGTTTAATCTGAACTTGTTATCAGAAGATGTTAAACCAAGGAAATACTGGGCACTGCCTTTCTTGAAAGTCATCTGGGCGCCAGTAGTACCCTCTATTCTTTCATCAGCCGCACCCGAAGAGTTGTTCAGGTGCAACAGATAACTGCTGTTGGGTGACACCGTACCGCCTCCGACCGCCCCTGTACTCGGAAACAGGTTGCTGTTGCCTTTCAGCGAAAGTGCATACGGCGCTATGGTCAGTTTTGCCCGGGGCGACATCTCGGGCGTGGAGCCTACCTTGACTCCCAGATAATAGTCTTCATTGAACGGGAGCGAGAGGCTGGTCACAGAACCGAGTGCCACCGTGTATATACCACTGGTAACCTCCACATCAGTCTGTGTTTCTGTCCAGAGTGCAGTGCCCCCCTGTTCCGCGTTATACAGTTTGAACGTAATGGAGTAGTTGCCATCGTCCAGTGCAGCCCCGCTCGACTTCTTCAGAATACCCTGAACGCCCAGCCTGGCTCCCTGGGCATGCAAGGCCTGACCGGAAAAAAGGAGCAGCAGCAAACTGCCCAGTGCCAGCATGTAGGTGGAAAATGATCTCATATCTGCAGTATTGATTGTAACGGTGAATGCCATAAATCGGCTGCGGAAAAGTCTTCATGTCTTCCCGCATGTCGAAATACTGTCACAAAACAATACCAATACCACACCACTCAACCAATTTCCGGTGTACCAAAATCGGAAATATGTACCAAAATCGGCGATTTTTGGAATATCTCAGTATTATCAGCTTACAGACTGGCAGAATTACATACTATATATGACAATTAATGGAATGCTGTTAAAGGCTTGTTTCCCGATTGGACTGGCAACAAGTTCTCTCGCAGGTGTTTCTCGCAGATGTTTCTCACAGATGTTACACAGATGTTTCGCGCAGATGCTACGCAGATGTCTCGCGCAGATGTTACACAGATTTTTCGCGCAGATGGTACGCAGAATTATCAAGGGAAGGACTGAACCAGGCTTCGGCGCTGTATGTACCCGATCCGATAAGTATTTCTTTTACCTCCACAGAGATTTGTTATTTATCTGCGTAACATCTGCGCAGACATCCGCGTAACATCTGCGCGAAAAACAGTAGTAAATCAGAAACCCAGGATGCACAGTTTAAATCAGCGCTCCGGATACTCTGAAACTTCGGATTCATCGGGACGAAAACCCGCTGACATTTCCCGATACTCTTTGGGGGTAAAACCGGTAGCCGATTTGAAATTTCGATGAAAAGACTGCCGGCTTCTGAAACCGGTTTTTTCCATAATTTCATGGACGGAAATCTGCTGGTTGCCGGCAATCAGCCGGCGGGCTTCGTTAATCCTGAAACTGTTCAGCAGATTCGGGAAGTTGGTATTGCCCACTTCGCTGACAGCCTGGGAAATATACCGCGGACTTCTCTTTACCTTCTCACTCAATTCCTGCAGTGAAAATAACGGATCGAGATAAAGTTTGTCGTGCTCGATTCGCCTGAGTACGTCAAGATACAGATTCGACAGATTGATATTCTCTTCTTCTGTTAATTCACTATTTTCGTCATGAATAGTATCCTGCTCCAGACCTCTGAGCGAGATGGCCGCACTGTTTGCCAGTTCGACGT
>JBEGNB010000012.1:0-13802 GCA_041182785.1 Bacteroidota bacterium | reverse complement strand
ACACCAGCACCGGTGAGTACATGGAGCGCGTAAAAAAGTGATCTTTTTTGCACTTGTATCAGATCCCGAATTTTTCTCTCGGAGAAAATTCGGGATTTTTTATGGTAATCACAGGATGGGGTGTGTTTTTTCAAAAAAATCACATTCGATTGTCCTGAAAACCGTTCCTTTACATCCCGAACCGCATCCACCCTTTTCTTGTTAAACATTCTTTGTTTATGAATCTGGATTTCAACCAAATACAGGAAATCATACGCCTGGTCAGCAAACACAAACTCTCCGAGTTTATCCTGAAAGAGGGCGAGTTTAAACTGGTTGTTCGCAACCAGGGCAACGGCACCGAAAATCAGGTCATTTCCCCTGTGGTTGTGCAGGCACCTGCACAACCGGCAGTTGTTGCAGCTCCGGCTCCTGTAGCAGCACCATCCCCGGCACCAGCACCAAAAGCGGAAGCCGCCCCGGCACCATCTTCCGACAACGCCAGCTACCTGACCATCAAATCGCCCATGGTAGGTACTTTTTACCGCTCTTCATCTCCCGACAAAGGACCATTTGTCAAAATCGGCGATGCCGTTAACAGCGGACAAACTGTCTGTATCATTGAAGCCATGAAACTTTTCAATGAAATCGAGTCAGATGTCAAGGGTAAAATTGTCAAGGTTCTCGTAGAAGACGCTTCACCGGTTGAATACGACCAGCCGCTCTTCCTCGTAGATCCATCCTAAACGGTTTCGATTCTGCTAAACAGCCTGTCAGCATGTTTAAAAAAATACTCATAGCTAACCGGGGAGAAATCGCCCTGCGGGTCATTCGCACCTGCAAGGAAATGGGCATCAAAACGGTAGCAATTTACTCTACAGCCGACCGCGACAGCCTGCACGTGCGCTTCGCCGACGAAGCTGTATGTATCGGTCCGGCTTCCTCCGCCGAAAGTTATCTCAACGTACCCCGCATCATGGCGGCCGTCGAAATCACCAACGCCGACGCTATACACCCCGGCTACGGATTCCTTTCCGAGAATGCAGCCTTTGCCGAGGTGTGCAGGGAATATGGCATCAAATTCATCGGCCCCACTCCGGAGCAAATCCGCTCCATGGGCGACAAGATCACGGCCAAGGAGACGATGATCAGGGCTGGTGTACCCTGTATCCCTGGCACAGAAGGCCTTCTGACCGACGTGAAGGCCGGTAAGAAACTCGCAAAGGAAATCGGTTATCCGGTCATCCTGAAAGCTACCGCCGGAGGTGGCGGAAAGGGTATGCGTATCGTATGGAAAGAGGATGAGTTTGAGTCGCAGTGGGACACAGCCCGCCGTGAAGCCAAGGCATCTTTCTCCAACGATGGTATCTACATGGAGAAATACATCGAGGAACCACGCCACATTGAAGTACAGGTAGCCGGCGATCAGTTCGGGAAGGCATGTCACCTCTCCGAACGCGACTGCTCCATCCAGCGCCGCCACCAGAAGCTGGTTGAAGAAAGCCCTTCGCCATTCATGACGCCCGAACTGCGGGAGAAAATGGGGGCTGCAGCCGTTAAAGCCTGCAATGCCATTAATTATGAAGGCGTTGGCACCATCGAATTCCTGGTTGACAAGCACCGGAATTTCTACTTCATGGAAATGAATACCCGTATCCAGGTAGAACATACGGTAACTGAGGAAGTAATTGATTTTGACCTGATCAAGGAGCAGATTAAAATAGCCTCGGGCCACCCCATTTCAGGAAAGAATTACTTCCCGGAAATGCACGCTATCGAATGCCGTATCAATGCGGAAGATCCGTTCAACGACTTCAGACCGAGTCCGGGCAAAATCACGTCGTTCCACTCACCCAAAGGTCACGGTGTGCGCGTGGATACTCACGTTTACGCCGGTTACACTATTCCTCCCTATTACGATTCCATGATTGCCAAACTCATTGTGCGCGCCCGCACACGCGACGAGGCTATCCTGAAGATGGAGCGTGCTCTGGACGAATTCGTGGTCGAAGGGGTTAAAACAACAGTGCCTTTCCACCAGCGCCTGATGCGAAACAAGGATTTCCGGGAGGGCAATTTCAATACCGGCTTCCTCAATAACTGGGATTTCAAGAACGAAAAAATCTAAATTTACTGCGATGAAATGGTTTGCCTCTGTACTGTTGTTCCTCTCCCTGACAGCTGTCGGGGCTCAGGATACGTTTTCCATCGTTGCCGTTGATACCATCACCGGCGAAATAGGAAGCGCAGGCGCCAGCTGCCTCGACAATGTGTCGTTTCCGGGTAGCGGCGGAGCCATTATCATCAGTGATATCCTGCCGGGAAGAGGCGCTATTCATACACAGTCGTTCTGGGTGGCCGGTAATCAGGCCAATGCGCGACTGAAAATGGAAGAGGGCCTCTCCCCGTCAGCAATACTCACCTGGGTGCGCCAGAATGACGTGGAAGGAATTCTCAGTCAGGTAAAAAGACAATACGGCGTGGTGGATTTCGACCCGCAGGGCCACCCGAGATCGGCTGCCTACACGGGCACATCCTGCTTCGCCTACCGGGGCCATAAAACAGGTGCCAACTACGCCATACAGGGTAATATCCTTCTGGGTCAGCAAATTCTCGACAGTATGGAAGCACGCTTCCTGTCCACTACCGGCACACTGGCCGACAAACTGATGGCCGCCATGCAGGGTGCCAATGTACCCGGTGCCGACACACGTTGCCTCAATAATGGAACCTCGTCACTCTCTGCCTTTCTCCGTGTGGCAAAACCCGACGACGACGACGATAATCTCTGGCTCGACCTGAATGTACCCTCGCTCCCAACCGGCCGCGAGCCCATTGACTCGCTTCAGACACTCTACAACAACTGGAAGGCCTCCTCGGCTGCACACTCACCTGAACAATATACCGCCCGAATCTCTCCCAACCCTTCCTCCGGACAAATTTCCGTGGTCTGGATGGGGCCTGACGCTCTGTTCCGTATTCATCAGATACACGGAAAGCCAGTTTTCGAGTCGCGTATCCAGCCCGGTGAAAACCGCCTCTACCCCGCCCTGCCCGCAGGTTTCTACCTGGCAGAGTTCAGTGTGAATGGCAAGACAAGAAAAGTGATGAAGATGGTGGTAACGGAGTAACAGGCCTCCTAAACCAGCGACCAGCCAGCCAGCCACGCCATTAAAACAGTAACCAGCCAGCCCGCTGCAATAAGCCAGCGCGGATGAGTGTATCCCCCGGGCAATAAACGTCTGTGAACGGCAATCAGAAATAATCCGAGTGCAAATGGCAGTATAAAGCCGTTGATGGTGCCTGCCAGCACCAGTAATTGTACCGGCTTACCGATTGCCATAAAAATGGTTGCCGAGAAGAGAATAAAGCCAGCAGTTACCTGTCTGTAATACTTCTCAAATATGGGGTGCCAGCTTCGTATGAAACTCACCGACGTGTAGGCAGCACCGATTACCGAGGTAATGGCAGCGCTCCACATCACAAATCCGAAAATTACCGTCCCCGCATCACCAGCCGAATGTCTGAAAATACCCGCAGCAGGATTACCGGCATCCAGGGCAATACCACCGCTCATCACGCCCAGCGCAGCGAGAAATAACACGTACCGCATAAGCGCAGTAATTCCTATTCCCCGAATGGCAGACCTGGTTACGGCTCCTGCCGACTCCACACCGGTCACTCCTGCATCCAGTAACCGGTGTGCCCCGGCAAAACTGATATAACCGCCTACTGTTCCGCCTACCAGCGTGACAATGGCAGCCGGATCAATGCGCTCAGGCACGAAACTTCTGTGAAGCGCCTCTCCGACAGGAGGAGAGGCCATACATGCCGCTGCAACCGTAAACAGGATCATTCCAATACCGAGTACTTTTACGAAGGTATCCATGATACCGGTCGCACCGGGTAGCAGGAAGATTGCCAGGCCAATCGCCGCGGAAACAGCAGCCGACCATTCCATTCCGATTCCGGTCATCAGGTTCATACCCAGTGCGCAGCCACCCACATTGCCAATATTAAAAGCCAGTCCGCCAAATACAATAAGGGCTCCCAGCAAGTTACCCAGTCCGGGAAATACCCGGTCTGAGAACTCGTGCGCGCGCATACCCGTGACGGTAAGCAGCCGCCATATGTTAAGCTGTGCACCTATATCGAGCAACACAGAAACAAGTATGACAAATCCGAATGACGCAGCGAGTTGCCAGGTGTAATAGGCTGTCTGCGTCAGGAAACCTGGCCCGATAGCCGAGGTGGCCATCAGGAAGGCGGCTCCTGTAAAGGCAGAACGGTTCAGTTTGATACTCATGCGCTCAGTTATTAATGACATCGTGGACAAGGCGTGCGAAAGCAACAGCATTTTCACCGTCTCCGTGCAGGCAAATCGTTTGGGCGAGTATCGGTATGTATTCACCTGATACGGCCTGTACCCGACCGTTACTGATCATTTCCTGGATCTGCCGTACGCATGTCCGCTCGTCGTCAATCAATGCTCCCGGCTGTGAACGGGGCGTCAGGGAGCCATCACGCTGGTATGTTCGGTCGGCAAATACCTCTGACAGGGTTTTTAGCCCGAGTTTTTCAGCCTCCCGGATGGAAGCGCTGCCACTCAGTCCGAATAATATAAGCGCCGGATTGAAATCAAGAACGGCATGTGCTATCACATAGGCCAGTTGCGGGTCTCTGGCAGACATATTGTACAGGGCGCCGTGTGGCTTCACATGCCTCATCACTCCTCCGGCTTCCCGAACCAGCTTGTCCATCAGGAAAAGTTGCTCCGACACCAGATCGTAATTTTGCTGGTCACCGAGTACTATCTCGCTGCGTCCGAAATTATCCCGGTCTTTAAACGAAGGGTGCGCGCCTGTATGTACCCCCCTTTCCACGGCCATGGCGATGGTGCGCCGCATAGTATCCTCATCTCCGGCGTGGTAACCGCAGGCAATGTTGGCAGATGTAATGAAGGGCATTATTTCCGCATCGTGCGGATACCCCTCTCCAAGATCGCAGTTAATATCAGTTTTCATATTCCGGTCTGTTGATTGTTGTGCCATAAAATACCCTGAGCCAGGCGACGCAGGTGTAGTCGGTGCATATACCCGGCCAGCAGTGCCTCCTCCCGGGTCACCCTGACCAGTCTGAAGGTATCGCCAGGCGACAACTGTGCCACGGCAGGCAGATCTGCCCCGATAATCTGCGCTATTCGCGGATAGCCTCCGGTGGTCTGGCAATCGGGAAGCAGGATGAACGGCTTTCCGCCTGCCGGCAGCTGAATGGTGCCCGGAATGACGGCGGAAGATACCATTTCTTCATTATTTTTCAGTGAAAGAAGCGGCCCGGACAGCTCGTAACCCATCCTGTTGCTGTTCACAGCTATTTTCCAGTTTTCGTATTCGAGGTCATTTCGGGCATTTTCGCTGAGCCAATCGTATTCGGGTCCGGTCGTAAACCTGATTGTTTTGTCGTGCTGATAAAGGCCTGTAACAGACGCTACAGGCGTATTTGCGGGTGATTGAAGCGCCTCGTCGAAAGATATTCTGTCGCTTGTACCCAGTTTTCGGCCCGAAAAACCTCCTGTGACAGAGATCACGTGGGTACTGCTGGAGCCGAGCACCTGCGGCACCTGAAATCCCCCGCGTACGCACAGGTAAGCGCGCGCACCACGGGTACGACGGACAAACCTGATTTCCGTATTTCCGGGAAGGAAAATTGCCCGGTTAAGTTGTACCGGGACTCCGTTGGCAGTGGCATTAAAATCAGCGCCGCTGAGGGCAATCAGGGCGGGAGCCTCCAGGTGCAAAACCGGTGCCGGCCAGTGCAACTCCATCGCAGCGACTCCGGGATGATTTCCGGCAAGCAAATTGCCAACTGCAAGCGCTGCCTGGTCAGCAGCTCCCGATAAAGGTATGCCCAGGTGTGCGTTGCCCGTCCGCCCTGTATCCTGGATGGTATCCATTATTCCCGGTTTTACGACAATCAGACTCATAATCCGGGTAAAGCGATGAAGCGAACATAATCCCCCGGACGCAACAAGGTTGGTTGGTTGCTGTCGGGGTTGTACAGCCTGACAGTGGTTTTACCAATCAGATTCCAGCCTCCCGGCGATTCCAGCGGATAAATACCGGTTTGTCGTCCGGCAATGGCTACACTTCCTGCGGGTACGCGCGTACGGGGGCGCCCGAGCCGTGGGGCCTCAAGACGTTCATCGAGCAGTCCGAGATACGGGAATCCGGGAAGGAACCCCAGCATATACACCCGGTAAGTGATGACTGTGTGTAACCGGATTATCTCTTCCGGTGAAAGGCGAAGCAAATCCGACAAACGCGGGAGATCAGGGGTATCGGGATGGTTGTAACAGACCGGAATTTCAATACATACAGGATTGGGGGGCGACTGATGCTCGGTACGAAGCGCCTGACTAATCCAGTTTCTGACGATAAAAACAGGATCCACTCCCGGAGCAACACGGTCGAGCCAGTCCGGATCAAGCACCAGGGTGAGCGTGTTGAAGGCCGGTATGAGATCGCGCAGGCCGGGGAGGCGCATGAACTGCAATTGCCTGAAGATTGCCAGAATCCGCTCATTATTTTCGGGCGTCAGTTCATTACCAGTGCTGACAATCACTGCGTATTCGGACAGAGGCGTTATGACCGGCAGTTCATTCAAATCAGCGAATCAGCGTTACCTGTCCCACGATTCTCCCTTTTTTACCGTCAACCAGTTCGTAGTCGAAGGTATAGGCGTACACATCGGATATAGCCGGATATCCATTGTGGTTTCCGTCCCAGCCCTCTCCGATATCGTATGATTCAAAGGCTATTTCGCCCCAGCGCGAGTAAACAATCAGTTTATAGTCCTTGAAAATATTCCGCTTGTAAGCCGGTTTGAACTCGTCGTTACTGCCATCGTTGTTGGGAGTAAAGGCATTGGGCATCTCCACCACGGGTTCGGGATACATAAATATGTTGACGTGAACAGTATCCGTGCAACCATTGGCATCGGTTCCGGTAACAACAAAGAATGCGGAGGAGTCGGTAGTAAGTTCGGTGGAAGCGCAATCCGAACAGGACAGCCCGAAAGAAGGTTCCCAGTAATAGGAAGAGGCTCCTGCCGCGACCAGTGTGGCAGATTCCTTGTAATTCAGGGTATCCGGTGCTGTTACACTCACCTGTGGCGGGTTGTTCAGTATCACGCTGAATGAGTCAATACGGCCGTTGCAGCCTGTACCCTGCTGATAGACAGCCAGATAAGTGCCGGCGGTGAGTGTGGAAGTTGTCAGCCAGCCGGACTGCGTGATACAGTTGCCGCAATCAGCCGTCCAGGTACCATCAGTTGGCAAACCTGCCGACAACTGTAATGAATCCAGTGGAAGGCAGCGGGCAATTTCCTGAAAACTTGTAGCAAAGTTATTGAGTGATTTTATCAGGCTTGTCGTACAGTTTTCCGATATGGCCAGTACCTGTCTGACGGGCACCTGCGTGAACACACAGGTTTTTCCGGAGGGCCATTCCACCACCAGCGAATCAATAAACGCTGCGTCACCAAATCCGAAGTGTTGCCACATCGGGTTATTCGAAGTTGCAGCCGTTTGTGCCGATACCTGGCGCATCTGCCATACCGGGGAGCCGTTAATAGTGGCTTTCGCTCTGAGAGTGGTACCAATAGCCGAGCGGTTGGACTCCACACCGATACACTTGACCTCAAGCCACGAACCACATTCAATTCCGTTATTCAGATAAAAACGATCTTCTGTATTGACAGCCATCGTGATATGCAGGTCGAGCCAGCCATCGAGATTGGCGTCTGTCCAGGCAGCACCATTCGCATTGGAGCCGCCGGTAAACAGCGGGAAATTGCCGGGCAGACCGGCATTTACTTCAATCAGGTTTCCCTGTCCGTCATTTTGCCAGATGCGATTTTCCGTACCTCCGAATCCGATAGTGAAAAGATCCTGGTCGCCGTCGTTATCGTAATCACCCCAGTTGGATGACCAGGAGGTATGATCCGCATTGTCGAGCGGTCGGGTAATAAATGTACCGTTGCCCTGATTGATATGAATTAAATCCCGGCTAAAATGGTTACTGACGAATAGATCCAGAAATCCGTCGTTATTAATGTCCACCCAGTTGGCGGATCGGCCCCGGTCGGGCACCGTCACAACTGGTCCGGCGCCGGTTACTTTGGTAAAAGTGCCGTTTCCGTTGTTTCTGAAAAGGTCGTTAGCGCCGGGTTCGGTCGGACCAATCTGATAATTCACCACGAAAATATCGAGATCGCGGTCATTGTCGAAATCGCCCCAGAAGCCGCCGGACGTCCACGCGAGGTCGTTCACCAGCTGACCAGCTGTCACCTCTGCGAAAGTGCCGTTGCCATTATTCCGGAAAAGGCGGTTTTTGAGATTATTCCAGCGGGGCAGGAACAAATCAACCCAGCCATCGTTATTGTAATCGGCCCAGCTGACCGTACCCTCGTAAGGCTGAGCTGTGTTCGGAGTGGCACCGGTGGACTGGTTAAGCGAGAAGCCGTTTCCGTTGTTGATCCAGAGCTGGTTGACATCATTCTGGTTCCAGGTAGCCGCCAGGTACAAATCCGGGTCATCGTCGTTGTCAATATCGGCCCAGCCGTGCCGCATCGGGTTTTTGTGATTGGAGTTAATCCAGCCCGAGGACGTAAAATTGGCGTTGCCATCGTTCAGAAATATCTGCGATTTGTTGACCCAGTCGGGCGGCGTCCCGGAGAAACCGCTGACACACACATCGAGGTCATTGTCGTTGTCAACATCAATCCAGGTAACACCGTTGAGGTACGACTCCGTGTCCAGAAAAGGTGCATTGACAGAGGTGAAGGTCACCTGCGCGTATGCGTGCGTGCACAGGAGGGAAAACAGAATTATACGAATGTATTTCATAGGTGTTGTCTGATTGGCAGATGATAGATTAGATTCGTGAGATGTGCCGGAAACGGGCTTCTACATTCCCATCAAAATAATTTCCCGGTCATCCGCGTGGTGTACCTCGCGGCGTATGCGCTGATCCCATGGCAGTTCATCCGACGATTTCTTTTCAAAAAGAATCAGATAACCGCGTTTTTGGCCGAGTTTGTCCATATATCGCGACAACTGACTGATACCTTCCGGTTCGGAGCGAGCACTGTGGAGAATTTTGATTTCAATGGGGAATACCTGATTTTTCCAGAAAACTACCAGATCCGTTCGACCGTTACCAATGGCCATTTCCCGTTCTATACGACCGCCTCCATTGATAATACGCTGCAGGAACGCCATAATCAATAATTGATGACCGGCCTCCCGGTACTGAAAGCGCTCGAGCCACGACTCGGAATTCCAGCGGTAAAAATCAACAAATGCCTTTAGTAACTTGTCCATATCGAGCGAACCGTCCTCATTCAGATACCAGGAAGTACTGGCGACATCCTGATTGATACTTTCATGAAAAGCGGCATTCAGAATACGAGTAATTATTTCGCGGTAAATCGGGTTGGCAAACCTGATCGGTGTAGCAGGGGTGATGATACCCAGATCGCGGCAATATCGCATTGCATCATCAAAGCCATCGAAAGCAGGGGCATCGCCAGTAATAATAGCAGTGACAATAGGACGTACACGAGGATCGTTAATCTTGTCTGTCAGGCTGTCCAGATGCGTTTGTCGCTGTGCAATCAGTCGCTCCCTGGCCTGATCCACCATTTCTCCGGTTATCACCCGGGAGAAATCGTTTTTCAGCATTTTGGCTACTATTTCATTGGCCAGTGCATTGACCAGCCAGGGCTGTCCCCCCGAGTATTCAAACAGTTTTTCAAAAACTTCCGGGGAGAAAACCTGTCCGGTGTCGAGTGTGTGCTGGTCGAGCAGACTTCGCACTTCTTCCGGAGAGAAAGATGTCAAAAGGAAGGACTCTGCTTTTACATTGAATGGAGAGCCCGATCCTATTGATGGATTATCGGCACGTGCTCGCAGGCGATAATCGCGTATATCGCGCAGCCCTACCAGAGCCACTGACTGTGGAAAATTGCGGGGACGCGTCTGAAAACCATCACGAAACTGTCGCAGGGTGGAAATGAGTACGTCATCGTACAGCGAATCAACTTCATCGAGCAGCAGTACGAGAGGTTTATTCAGCATTCTGCACCAGTCAGTAAGATACAAACGGAACAGGTTGGGGCCAGGCGAATATTTGACCGGATCCGGCGGCATCAATTCCTCCGGCAAAAAAACGCTGGCGGTGAGATGCAGTGAACTGATAAACGACATGTTGGCACTCTCAACAGTTATACCCGGGTAACCTGCCGACTCCAGCGAACACACCACAGATACATAACTGCCTTCCTTGTTGAGCCTGTGTGCCAACTGATGCAACAGGGTTGTTTTACCCGTCTGCCGGGGAGCATGTATGACAAAATACTGCCCGTTATCAATCAGCCGACGAACATCGTCGTACAGATTCCGGAACGGATCCACCATATAGTGTTGTTCCGGGAAACACAGTCCAGTCGTATTGAAGTATCGGCTCATTGGTACAAAGGTAAATCAAAACAGCATTCCCTGAGCCTTTGGCGGCACGGCACCAATGTGCTTGTATGCCTTTTCTGTAGCTACACGACCACGCGGAGTACGTTGCAGAAAGCCCTCCATAATCAGGAAGGGTTCGTGTACCTCCTCTATGGTGCCGGGCTCCTCTCCTACCGCCGTTGCTACCGTGGTCAGACCAACCGGCCCGCCCTTGAATTTGTGTACGATTGCATTGAGGATACGGATATCCATTTCATCGAGGCCCGACTCATCCACATCAAGTGCAGCCAGTCCATACCGGGCTATTTCCTGACTGACCGATCCGTCGCCCTTGATTTGTGCAAAATCACGGATACGGCGCAGCAGTGCATTGGCAATACGGGGTGTTCCCCTGCTTCTTCTCGCGATTTCGAGGGCACCTTCGGCTGAGATGGGTATTTTGAGAATATCCGCAGACCGGTGCAGGATGCGCTCCAGCGTAGGAACATCGTAGTAATCGAGCAGACAATTAATGCCAAATCGCGCGCGCAGGGGCGAAGTAAGCAATCCCATGCGTGTGGTGGCGCCTATGAGTGTGAACGGATTCAGGGTGATCTGAATACTCCTGGCATTCGGACCGGAATCAATCATGATATCAATCCGGTAATCCTCCATGGCGGAATACAGATATTCTTCCACCACCGTATTGAGCCGGTGAATTTCGTCAATAAACAGGACGTCACCCGGATCAAGATTCGTGAGCAGTCCGGCCAGATCGCCGGGTTTTTCGAGAACGGGGCCGCTGGTCATTTTCAGGGAGGCTCCCAATTCATTCGCAATGATATGAGAAAGGGTGGTTTTGCCCAGTCCGGGCGGACCATGCAGAAGCACGTGATCGAGTGCATCGCCCCGTTGCCGGGCAGCCTCTATGAACACATACAGGTTCTCGACAATCTTCTTTTGTCCGCTGAACTCCTCCAGTTGCCTGGGACGGAGCGCCTTTTCCACCAGTACTTCTTCGCCGGTAGCGGGATCGTTTACGAAAGCTTTTGACAAAGGGTTGATTTTTTCTGCAAATATAGCTACAAAGGCTGTTTTGCAATCACCCAATTTACGAGCTTGATCAGGATTCCCTCACCGAGTCAAAAATGGCTCATTTTTCACCTTTTTCAGATACGTAGCTCCGGCTATGCACCTTCAAAAGTGCAGAAACTGACAAAAAATCTGCCTGTTTTGCCACCGGCGAGGCAGCCTCAGGCCTTGCCCTTGTCAAGTCCGACCTTGTACGTTTCCAGGCAGCGCTGACGGGCCATGGCGTGATCAACAACCGGTCGTGGATAGGCGGGAGTGCCGAACTCGGGTACCCATTTGCGTACATACTTGTACTCCGAATCAAATTTTTTGGTTTGTTCGGTCGGATTGAATATTCTGAAATAAGGGGCGGCATCCGTTCCGCAGCCTGCCGCCCACTGCCATCCGCCATTGTTGCTGGCCAGATCGAAGTCGAGCAGTTTTTCCGCAAACCAGGCCTCTCCGATACGCCAGTCGGCCAGCAGATGCTTGGTCAGGAAACTGGCAGTAATCATACGGACCCGGTTGTGCATATATCCGGTTTTGTTCAACTGCCTCATGCCGGCATCTACTATCGGGTACCCGGTTTTTCCGGCTTTCCATTTTTCAATTTCCACCGGATCATTACGCCATACTATCCTGTCGTATTCGGGCCTGAACGAGCGCGTGGCCACATGCGGGAAATTGGCGAGAATCTGGCTGTAAAAGTCGCGCCAAACCAGTTCACTTAGATATGTTTCATTCAAAACGAGCGCATTCCGGGCCTTTTCACGGATACTGATGGTGCCGAACCTGAAATGAATACCAAGTTTGGAAGTAGCATCAAGTGCCGGGAAATTACGGGTTTTGTCGTAGTTTTTTACAATCGAGCGAGCCACAACTGCTGGCGGAATTGAAATGGCGGATGGCTCAAAGCCCAACGATCCGAGCGAAGGGAAACCGTCTGTCATGGATACCTGTTCGGTAGTCAGATCGCTTTTCCGGATGAAATTTGACGCATATTTTTCCGTCGGATATGATTTCAGGAAATACGAAACCGGCTGAAGTTCTCCGTTTTCATCCGATTGTCTGCCAGTTCGGCTGTTCAGCTTTTCCAGCCATCTTCTTTTATAGGGCGTAAACACAGTATAGGGCGTTCCATCTGACTTCAGTACCTCGTCGCACTCAAAAATCACGTGATCCTTTGATGTATGGAATGGAATATTTCTTTGCAGCAGCATATCAGTCACCGCGCGATCCCTGCTGGCCGCATAGGGTTCATAATCGCGATTTGTGAACACTTTTTTTACATCGAAACGAGTAAGTACATTTTGCCATACTTCTTCCGGCTGGCCCTTAATCACCAGCATGTCGGAGCCCTGCTTCAGAAGCGTTTCCCTTATTTCCTGCAGCGACTGATGAATAAACCCGACTCTCGCATCGCTTCGGTCAGACAAATCATCGAGAATATTGGAATCGAAGATAAACAGCGGCAAAACCGGATAACCGCACCTGAGGGCATGGTAAAGCGCGGCATTATCGTGCAGGCGCAAATCACGGCGAAACCAGAAAACAGCAACAGACATTACAATTCATTTTACAGTAGTACAAATTATCGGCGTACTTGTTCAAATACCTGCTGTGACAGATTATCCGTTTATTTGCGGTCCCATTATAGCACCACTATGCGTTCAACCGGACTACTTTTAAACATTACCTGTTTCCTGTACAACCTGTCGGTCAGCCTGTATGCGGCGGCGGCAAGGCTGGCTTCTCCGTTCAGCAGCAAGGCGAAACTGTGGGTGGAGGGTCGTCGGGACTGGAAAAGCAGGTACAGAACAGTCGGTGACAATACATCCAGAACCCTCTGGATGCACGTTTCATCACTTGGAGAGTTTGAGCAGGGGCGTCCGGTACTCGAGCGATTCAGAGAGGAGTATCCCGACTGGCAAATTGTACTTTCATTCTTTTCTCCGTCAGGCTATGAAATCAGAAAAAACTATCCGGGTGCCGACAGAATTCTTTACCTGCCTGCCGACACCCCCGGCAATGCCCGCGTTTTTCTGGATCTGATTCGTCCGGATCTGGCAGTATTTGTAAAATACGATTTCTGGTTCAACTACCTGTCGGAGTTGTCGGAGCGAAAGATACCGACCTTGCTGGTATCCGCGCTTTTCAGAAAAGAGCAGCCATTTTTCAGGTGGTATGGCGATTTATGGAGACGTATTCTCACTTTTTTCGATGAAATACAGGTACAAAACCACCAGTC
>JBEGNB010000011.1:0-6254 GCA_041182785.1 Bacteroidota bacterium | reverse complement strand
CTTTTTAAGCACCTCATGGTCAAATGGTTTAACCAGATAGAGGCTGGCTCCACTCTCCAGTCCGGCACGTATTGAATACTCGCTGGTTTTGGCGGTGAGTAAAATAATCGGTATATGGCTGGTTCGTATATCATTTCTGATTGCCCTGCACATGTCCAGGCCGGATATTCCCGGCATTACTATATCGGATATGACCAGATCCGGCACCAGTTCCAGGGTAGCCTCCAGCCCCGACTGACCGTCGAAGGCAATGGCCACCTCGTAATCCGCTTCCAGGATGGATTTGATATAATCTGCCATATTCTGCTGGTCTTCCACTACCAGCACGAGCGGCCGGCTTTCGTCGCTTCTGCCAGATTTTTCTGGAACAACTTCACTCACCGGGCCCGGAGCTTCATATCCGGTGGTATCCGAATCCACTTTCAGCTGTTCGAGCGGGAATGTCACATTAAATATGGCCCCTGTGACGGTTCCGAGGGCGGGTGGCACCCAGGAAAGTTGTCCGCCCATCAGTTCTGTCATTTCCAGCGCGTAGGCCAGGCCGATACCCGATCCACCGGGATACCGCTCTCCATCAACCTGATAATAGCGCTGAAACAGAAATTTGACTTTTTCCGGCGGGATTCCCGGTCCTGAATCGCGCACCAGTATCTGAAGCATTTCATCCTCTGCAAACACCTCAATCTGAACGCGTCCTCTCACTGGTGTGAATTTGAGTGAATTGGACAACAGGTTACCCAATATGGCGCGCAGGCCGCTTTCATCAAGGAATACAACAGGTATATTGGCCGACAGGCGGGATGTCAGACTGATGGAACGTTCCTGTGCGAGGTGAGAGAACGAGGAGATCAGTGCCGGGATAAAGACTCCGAGATCCAGTGGCTGGGGCGAAAGCGGTATTTTGCCCAGTTCACGAATACGGCCCAGATCAAGAATCTGACCGATCATGCCCAATAATTCCTGGCTCTGACGCTTGATCGTATCTGCGGCCTTGACGGCTCCCGATTCATTGTCTCCACCAATTTTTTCGGCCAGTCCGGTAATCAGGGTGAGCGGGGTTCGCAGATCATGTGCCACGTTGGTCAGAATCCGCTCCTTTGTACTCATCAGTACCGCCTCGTGTTCAGACTGCAGCTTCAGGAGTTCATTATTGTGTTTTTCCCGGATCAGCAGTCGGCGGTTTCTCAGAATCATGAGTAACGGGCCGCCCAGCAACAGTGCAAACAGTGTAACAGCCCACCAGGTAGCCCACCATGGCTGTTCGATTCTGAAGTATAAAAACTGCGATTCACTCCATTCGCTGCCGTCGAGTGAGCCCTGTACTTCAAACGTGTACCTGCCGGGGAGCAGTCCTGCGAGTGTGACAGAATTTTTCAGCCCGTTCAGGATCCACTCTTCCTCTCTGCCACTGATTCTGAACCGGTATTGCGGAGTTTTCATGTTGACAAAATCCAGCACACTGAATTGCACAACAATATTGTCGGTTCCATAGGGCAGACTCGCGATTTCATAACCTGAATCTCCCCGTTTTAACTCCAGCGCATTGATACCTGTTCGAACCCCTGTAATCACCGCGATGTCCGGCTTTTCACGTACCACCATTTCATCCGGATAAAAACAGACCGTCCCGTTGATGGTGCCCATTACAATCATTCCGTCACCCATTACCACGGCTGTATTCCGGTTGAACTCCCGGGCGGGAAGCCCGTCTATTTGTGTCAAAATCTTGCTCTGACCCGATGCTACACTGTATCGGAACAGGCCCTGCTGAGCACCCAGCCAGAGTATCTGTGGTTCGGTCTGGGCCATACAGAATACGGGTTCCGAGCGACCCTGAACAATTCTGACAGGCTGAACACTGTTATCCGAGAGCCTCCACCGGTACAAACCGTCCCAGCTTCCTATCCAGACAATATCTCCGTCAAAAACATCTGCCTGTGCAAAAATGAACCTGGGATTTTTCTCGGCACCCGCCGGCAGCAGCTTGTTGTCGAAACTCTTGATTTCACATGTACCAGAATTCCACAGCGGTTTGATTCCGACAATACCTTTGGGACTTGTGAGCCAGGTATATGGTGAAACACGGGATGACTTGCTGACAGCACTGATATCCCACCATGCAATATTCAGGTAGGGCCGGAGTTCGGGCACCGGTATCGAGGCTCCGGTTTCCGGATTTTGGAAAACAATACGGCTTGCATCGTAGGAAATGAGCAGCAGTGTTCCGTCGTCCAGGCAATTCACACCATAATCGGAGTTAAAGAGCCTGATACCACCCAGTTCGTTGTATGCGCGGCCGCTCTGCAAATCCTTCAGTACAAGAGATTCACTTACGTACCATATACGACCGGCATTATCAATGTCGGCATGGAACGCCAGGAATGAACCTGCCTGACCGCCGGGCAATTGCTCATCAATATACATTCGGGTATATTTGCCAAAGTCTGCAATTGCTGTTTTCCCCGTACGGATTCTCTGATTGAGCCACACCCCACCCTCCTGGTCTATCAGTGGTTTTTTCCTCGCGGCACTGCCCAGATTCAGCACTTTTCTGATTTTCTTTTTTCGGTTCTGAATACAAACCATACCTGAGGCATCCAGGCCTACCCACATATTTCCCTGACGATCCATGCAAGTGGCTGTAATACCTTTGGCAAAATCAAAATCGGTTTTGGCGAGACTGGAACCATTCCATTTCCAGAGTGCATTTCCGCAAGTGACATAATAGTCTTTCCCCACTTTTCTTCCCTTGGCCCCCACCCCGTAACAGGTACCCGTAACCGGATAACGAGCTATAACACGCTCCTCGTCGGTGAAGTATATACCTTCCGTTGTTTGTACACACATATACCCCCTGATCTCGTCGGCCCATATATCAAGCACCGGCGACTGAATTTCCGGGAGCATTTTTTTGAAGGCACGGCCGTTCCACTGACATACACCATTTTCAGTACCCACCCACAGCTTGTCGCCTTCAGTAAACATACAGAATGGTTTGCCCAGAAGGTCTGGCGAGAATGCTGCCGATTTGATTTGTTCAATAGCCGGATTTTCGCCGGATGTGCTTACTTTCATCACGACCAGCGTATCCTTGCCCAGCAAATAGAAATTTTTACCGCTTATAAAAACGTGGGGTTCCTTGCTCCAAAGCCACTCGGGATTCAACTCCGGGGGAGCCACAAAGTTGTCAGTATCCTCGTTATAATATTGTACACCGTTCTGATGACTCACCCACAAACGGCCTTCCTCATCCAGCATCAGCGACTTTATAGTATTGGATAACAACTGACCCGGTTTGTTATCCGGTTCGTAATGGTATGTCTTGAAGTCATAGCCATCGTATCTGTTCAATCCATTGAGCGTACCAGCCCAGATGTACCCCGTCCTGTCCTGAACAATGGAAGATACAAAACCCTGAGACAAGCCATCATCCATGGTCAGGGTCATCATCTGCTGCGATATGCCGCAGTAGAAGATGAACATTGCCGGTATGGCAATTAATATCCGCAGAGAGATTTTGGGTAAAAACATGATGACAAAAAACAAAGTGAAGTAACAGAAACAGACGAAAGAAGACTGATTATTCAAGAGGGGACAAACGTAAGACCAGCGATATTTTAAATTCTTGGATTTTGGGTCAATCATCTTTGATTTTCGCTCACACACCGTTTTTTCATGGAAAAGTAAAAATATAATCTCAAACTGCGTCATTTTTACGAGAAAAATCTTTGTTTTCGGGTCATGTAATAATACAGTATGCATTTCAGGTATGTGTTTCGTTTCTGTCCTGTATTTTTTCAGGTCACCGGACACGTGTATTGTTTTTTTTGCCGCTATCAAACAAAAGCAGTTGTTGATTGTCTTTAAATATGTCCGATACGATCACTTTGGTGTATCTTCGTGTCTTCATAATGTTCAAAGCGTCGCTACATACGTATCAGCGCCTCACCTCCGGCGCACTCCTGTGTTTCCTTGTCGGCTTCTGGCTGATGAAGGCGCTGCACCCCCTGCTTGAGCATCATCATGCACACGAGGATCATCCCGTGTGTACTGCCGCAGACCGCGACAGAAGTGAACATCATCTCCACGACGAGCGTTACGCGGTGGACGAATGTTCTATCTGCGAGTTTCTTCTTTCTGTACAGGAATGTACACCCCGCCCTGCCGAACTTGTTCTTCGTTCTCAGCCGGAAGTCAAGAGTTCCCCTGCCGCTGTAACCGGTTTTTACTTCTCCGGTGAACAGGCGGTTACATGCCTGCGAGGTCCACCCGCCTGCTGAGCCGGCTCACCGGCACTGCATCCCCGCTCCCGGCGGGGTTTTCCGTTTTTTTCAACCAACTGACCGACAGTCTCCGCACTGCAAGGCAAACCCAGGTTCGTATCAGGCATATCTGCGGTCTGCAGCAGCACTGCAGCCTGCCGAAAAAGCCGGATAATACCTGACGGAATTGCCCGGAAATCCGGATATCTGTTTGTCAAGTCGTTGCCACCTCATCAATTTTCAGGCATGTCATTCAGACAAAACACCACGCTGGTTGCCGTCTGCCTCCTCGGCAGTATGGCAAACGCGAACGCACAACACTGTCACACCGCTCTCCGGGGGCATATCACCGAAGGGTCTGAGCGCGAGCCGCTCGCTTACGCCACTGTTTTCGTCAGGGAGGCCGGCCTGTCAACACTCTCCGACGAATCCGGGTACTTCGAAATCATTGACCTCTGCGAAGACTCCTCCTACACCGTGGAAGTCAGTCATGTGGAATGTGCCCACCTGGTGCAAATCGTGCGCGTACGCGAGAATGCCACGTTCGACTTCAATCTGGATCACGATGCCGTGCTGAAAGAGATTATCATCGTTGAAAAAGCCCTGGCGCCCGCACCCGCGCAGGCGCAGGCGACACTCAGTCAGGCCGACCTCGAAGCGGCACGCGGCATCAACCTGGCAGAAACACTCCGGAAACTGCCGGGGGTTTCTGTCCTCTCCACCGGTGCCACCATCGGGAAACCCGTCATACAGGGACTGCACTCCAACCGGATTGCGCTGGTGAATAACAATGTAGTGCTGGAAAGTCAGCAGTGGGGCCGTGAACACGCTCCGGAAATAGATCCCTTCTCTGCCGGAAAAATCACGGTCATAAAGGGTGCTGCAGGTGTTCGCTATGGTCCGGGGGCCATGGGCGGGGCTGTGATTATCGAACAGGAGCCCTTCCGCAAAGAGGACGGATGGGGTGGCTGGATCTCCACCGGTATTTTTTCCAACGGGCGGGGCGGAGTACTTTCAGGCAGTACCGACTGGCACAAGCCCGGAAGCTCGCTGGTCGCGCGCGTGCAGGGGACGTTCAAAAAAAGCGGCAACCTGCGGGCACCTGATTATTTTCTGCACAACACAGGTCTGCAGGAGTACAATGTGTCGGCTGCTGCTTCATGGCGAAAGGACCGGTGGGAATTCGAGAGCGGACTGTCGTCGTTCAATATGCAGACCGGCATTCTGCGTTCGGCGCATGTGGGTAACCTGACCGACCTGCAACTGGCGATTGAGTCAGATACGCCGCTGAACAACAATAATCTGTTCACCTATGCGATTGGTCGCCCGTACCAGGAGGCCGGTCACCTCACCTCCCGGAACAAAGCCGTACTCAGAATAAACGACACCTGGAAACTGACCGGACAGTATGTCTTTCAGTATAATCAGCGCAGGGAGTATGATGTAGTCAGGTCGTCCGGAAGTGCGGGTACGCGCCCGCAACTTTCTTTCCAGTTGTGGACCAACACGCTTGACGCTGCCATCGAGCACCAGCCCATACGCCACTGGCAGGGCGGAGCCGGTATTCAGGCCGTGCAGCAAACCAACTTTGTAGGCAGGGGCGGACTGATCCCGGACTACCAGTCGCTGGGCGGATCAGTCTGGATCATGGAGCGCAGGAGACGTTACCCGCAACCCTGGGAATTTGAACTGGGCGCCCGGTATGACTACCGGTACACCTCGGCCACCTCAACCGGCTCGCTGAACAATATTGATACACTGGTACATTTTGGCAATGCCTCGGGCACCGCAGGGGTGATTTACCATTTCAGCCGGTATATATCCATGACATTCAACTCCGGACTGGCGTGGCGTCCCCCGCATGTCAACGAGCTGTTTGCGCGGGGTGTTCACCACGGCGCCGGCACCTTTGAGCAGGGCAATCCGGCGCTGATTTCCGAAAAAGCCTGGAACAACAACCTGAGTTTTCAGGTAAACAGCGATGTACTGAAC
>JBEGNB010000010.1:0-6485 GCA_041182785.1 Bacteroidota bacterium | reverse complement strand
GGTATCATCCTGGCTTCCGGCAGTGCGTGCACGGTTACTGCCGAACATCATAGCCATCGTATTAACGGCACCTGACACGAACAATTCTGCCATATCGCCCCAGTGATTGATAGATCCGAGGTGCGAGGTTATGCGATCTTCCAATTCAGGAGGGAGCATTTTTTCGCGTTCTTCTTCCAGTTTTTTCAGACTGTTGCTCATGTTTCATTATATTTATTGTCCGACGGGGTCGTCGCCATACAAATCCTGATACACCTCCTGAGCTTTGTCCTTGGCGCGCATCAGTTGCATTTTTATGGCACTTTCCGTTTTGTGGAGAACTTCTGCAATTTCACGCACCGACAGATCGTCAATATATTTCATATTCAGGATTGCCCGGTCACCCGGGGGTATTTTGTCCATTACCTGTTCGAGTCGGCGGGTTTCCATATCCAGGATGAGACTGTCGGGTACTTCCGTTTCTGTCTCGTCGCTTATTCTGCCCGGATCTTCCGTGAAGATGAGCAGATTTTTCTTCCGGCGGCGGATTACATCAATACAATAGTTATACGTGACCGCATAGAGCCAGGTGGAGAACGACGATTTTTCGGTAAATCGGGAGAGACTGCCGAGAATTTTTATAAAAATATCCTGCGTGGCATCGCGGGCCATACCTTCATCCGAAAGCATGGAGTAACATTTGGCGAATACCTTTCCGGCGTACCGGCGGTACAACTGTGTGAAGTACGAGGTATCCCTGCCCTGCAGGAAGAGGGCAATGAGTTCGGCATCTGACAGCCTGTTGGATTTATTGGCGAGGGCTGCTGTCACAGTGTGTCCGGATTTTTCTTTTGAGACATCAGTGACCCAGCGCCTGTTTGCGGAGACGCTTGAGGAATGGCGAGGCAAATATGAAAGATTGCAGGTTTTCATTGGTGCTTTCCAGTACCTGCTCATTGTGTCCGTTCCACTCAAGTCGTCCCTCGTGAAGGAAGCAGATATTTTCGCCGATTTCCATTACCGAGTTCATATCGTGTGTATTGATAATCGTGGTAATGTTATTTTCTTTGGTGATATCACTGATTAGTTCATCAATGATGATAGCTGTTTTGGGATCGAGGCCAGAGTTGGGTTCGTCGCAGAACAGGTATTTGGGTTCCAGGACGATGGCGCGGGCGATTCCCACGCGCTTTTGCATACCTCCGGAGAGCTCCGAGGGGTACTTGCCGTTATTTCCGGCGAGATTAACGCGTTCGAGGCAGTAATTAACCCGGTGAAGTTTCTGCCTGGCAGTCATGGTAGTGAACATATCCAGCGGGAATCTGATATTTTCTTCCACAGTCATGGAGTCGAAGAGTGCCGAGCCCTGGAAGAGCATCCCGATTTTCATGCGAATTTCCCGCATACCAGCCTTGTCGAGCCCTGTGAAGTTCACATCGTCGTACCATACGCGGCCGCTGGTGGGTGTCTGCAGGCCGACAAGAATTTTAAGCAGTACCGTTTTCCCGGCACCCGAACGCCCGATAATCAGGTTTGTTTTACCTGATTCAAAGGTAAATGAAATGCCTTTCAACACCTGGTTGCGGCCGAAAGTCTTGGCAACTTGATCTGCACGAATCATAAGGAAACATTATGGGGCATAAAGATAGGATATTCCGGCCAAAGATTGGTGAAATACTGAATACGGTGGAGATACAGGTTGTGTACCTCCACCGTAGAAACAGCAGCCGGTTTATCTTCCGACCATATCTTCGGGACGCACCCACTGGTCGAATTGTTCGGCAGTGATATGTTTGAAATCGAGTCCCTGCAATTCGTACTGCAGGGCAGCCTCCTTCAGGGTAAGTCCGTTTTTATGTGCCAGCTGAGCGATAGCAGCCGCATTGTAATATCCTATTTTGGTATTCAGTGCAGTGACCAGCATCAGGGAGTTGTTCACGTGGCGGGCGATATTGTCATGCAGCGGCTCAATACCCACCGCACACTTGTCGTTGAACGACACACAGGCCTCGCCGATAAGGCGGGCAGAGTGCAGAAAATTGTAAATCATGACCGGTTTGAACACATTCAGTTCAAAATGGCCATTTGAGCCACCAATATTAATTGCCACGTCGTTGCCCATGACCTGAGCTGCCACCATGGTGAGCGCTTCACATTGCGTGGGATTTACCTTGCCGGGCATGATAGAGGAGCCAGGCTCGTTATCCGGGATAAAAATTTCGCCGATTCCGCTTCTCGGTCCGGAGGAAAGCATACGGATATCATTGGCGATCTTCATCAGGCTCACGGCAACCGTTTTAAGGGCGCCATGTGCCTCCACGATTCCATCGTGGGCCGCGAGGGCCTCAAACTTGTTGGGGGCCGTCACAAAGGGATACCCCGACAGGGTTGCAATATGGCGGGCAACATTTTCAGAATACCCTTTGGGTGTATTGATACCGGTGCCAACGGCAGTTCCGCCCAGTGCCAGTTCACTCAGGTGAGCCAGCGTATTTCTGACGGCACGCAGGCCATGATTAAGTTGTGCCACGTAGCCTGAAAACTCCTGGCCCAGTGTGAGCGGAGTGGCATCCATGAAGTGCGTACGGCCGATTTTTACGACATCCGCGAAGGTTTCTGCCTTGGCTTGCAGCGTATCCCGGAGCTTTTCAATGCCAGGGATGGTCACCTCCAGCAGTATTTTGTACGCTGCGATGTGCATGGCCGTGGGGAACGTATCGTTTGACGACTGGGATTTATTTACATCATCATTCGGGTGGACATATTTTTTTTCGTCAGTGAGTTGTCCGCCCTGTAGAACGTGAGCCCTGTATGCAATCACCTCATTGGCATTCATATTACTCTGAGTACCCGAACCGGTTTGCCACACCACGAGTGGAAACTGATCATCGAGCTTTCCCTCGAGAATTTCGTCGCACACCCTGCCAATCAGGTCACACTTATCCTGAGGCAGCACACCAGCCTCCTTATTGGTGAGGGCGGCTGCTTTTTTAAGGATGGCGAATGCCCGTATGATTTCAATGGGCATCCGGTTGGTTTCTCTGGCAATTTTGAAGTTTTCGATGGATCGCTGCGTCTGCGCTCCCCAGTACACATGAGCAGGGACCTTTACCTGGCCCATCGTGTCTTTTTCAATGCGGTATTCCATTATATTTGTAGTTGTGTGTTTGGAAACGATGTTGTTTCTGGCCGCAAAAATAACCCACGGCTTTGAATGCGGCCCTTAAAAACCCGCCTGAAAAGAGAACCTGATACCCCAGGTATCCACGTTTGGCAAATCGGTATAAGAGAGGCGCCACAAATAGTCCAGGCGTATTACGCGAAATATATTGGCAATACCCACACTGGCTTCCACATAAGGCTTTGATCCGAGCGTATGGATATAGTCGGCTCCCTGATCGTTCAGCGGGAAACGCAGCAAGCCATTATCTACCGTGGGTCTGTTCTTGTCGTCGAGACCGCCCCAGAGCAGTTTCAGGGTGGCTACTTCCCGCCACTGGAGTTTCTTGATAACCGGAATATTATTCAGCAGCAGGCCCGAGAAGTTGTTATACAGCGTGAGTCCGAAATACTTGTCGCTGGCAAATTCCATGAAATTCATCAGGTTGTAGGAGTACCAGTCGTACTGATACGACTGATTGGCCCGGTGAATATCGAGTAGCGGGAAGGGGACCGTTCCGAATGTTCTTCCGGCTTCGGCAAATACATAAGAGCGACCAAGTGGCCCCAGGAAGAAATATTTAGAGAAACTGGCTACCAGTTTGTGATAATCGTAAGTGCCGCCAATCGTGCTGACGCCCGCCCGGTAGGTGAGCGTAAACACCGGTTTTTGCGTCAGCATAGTAAAGCGGTAGGTCGTTCCCTGATAAAACTTCTCGTTTGGTGCAAACCGCAGTATTACACCGGCTTCCGTGGTAGTAATATCGGGCTGGGAGATGAAATCGGGGGTTCCCACAGCCTGGTACTCGAAGGAGAGTTTTCCGGCGGGCGTAAATCGCTTCCAGTAAAAGAACGGATTGACAGAAAAGCCGGTCTGGAATTCCCGTACATATTCAACTCTTGCCACATCCTGATAGGCCATCCGCGAGTTGGAGCCGCGCTGGAATGACAGCAACAGGTTATCGGGAGACCAGTTGGAGATATCGGCTCCCAGCGGACGGATATCGCGCTGGTATCCGACGGTAATATTGTTCATCGGAAACTTGCGGGGCAATTCGCCCGACAGCGACCAGGTAGCTGCCGCCCGGTATTTCCACTGCCTGTCGAGGGTTCCGTAGGCCAGGTATCCACTCAGCTGGAGTGGTTTGATAAACTTCTGATTGGTACGTCCGCCCACCCTGAAGCGGCTGCCTTCGATATCATTAAAACTGGCGAAAGTAGCGATGGGGCCCATCTCCAGTCCGCCGAACTTCACAAAACCGGTTCCGGCAATATTGCTGGCCGTCATTACCGTACGGAAAGTGGGGCTGTGCTGGATACTGTCCATCATTTTCCCGATGGCTACTTCCCTGATTTCGAGCGGCTGGTGCCGGTAATCGGGCCAGTCTTCCGCAGTCAGTTGTATTGGTCTTTTGACAAGCGTGGGTACTGGCGGACTGAACAGCGAGTCGGGAATTGGCTGATTCAGGACGTAATTTCTGTACGAGTTGGTTTTGTGGACAAGCAGACTCCGGCCTTCCGCATTTTTCAGGATATTGAAATCCATAGTGACGGCATCCGTAGTGAGCAGGAGGCGTCTGCTGCTGCCCTCTCCGAAAAAGTCATATTCCTGCTCGATGCGCAGATCGGTCACGAAATTCAGGTTAATATCCTTGGATACACCCATTACTACCTTTCGCACGGCGTAGGTGGAATCGAGTGCAACGAGCATATTTCCCATGAAAGCGAGATTACTCTTGTTCATGGGAGCGAAGAATACATCTGCGAATTTTTCGCCGTTTACCTCGAGTGTATCTGTGATATAGAACCGATAGTAGGAGGTTGCAATACCTGATAGCGGACCCACGAACTGAATAGAGAGCAGGTCAATATTGGGCTGATAGATATCAATATCCTGGTACAGGTTACTGATATATTTGGATACCCCGTCATTATCCACATCATATTCATCGCGCAGTTTGGTCTGGTTTTCTCCGACGAGATACTCTTTCAGGGTAGATGGATCCTTTCGGTATTTCACTTCGAGCAGGCGCTCGCGGAAAAAGAACGGAAGTGCCACTTTCCCGTTTACATCATTGGTATCCACATTATTGAAGATGAACCTGAACCTTTTCAGGTACCACTTCTTTCTGAAGCCGTCGTTGATATTGTTCAGGTCGAACTCCAGCTTTTCATATTTTTCGAAACTGTAGTAGTCGAGTCCTTCCTTCCTGTTTTGATCCTTGTGTTTGAAAACCTCTTGTATAAGATCAACCGCGGGGTTGTCTTTCTTCCGGTATTTTTTTGGTCGGATAGTGACCTCCTGAATACCGTAGGTTTCTTCCAGCAGTTTGATTTCCAGTTCGTTGTGAACGTCCGGATTTACCTTTACTTTTTGTGACTTGTAGCCTACGTAGGCTATTTTGACAAACTTCGGGTGTTTTTTTGACTGGAAGTAAAAGTAACCGTCAATATCTGTTCGCACACCGATTTCCTCTCCGTCCACCTGAACGGAGGCGTAGGGAAGCGGCGTATTGAGGGTATCTGTTACCCTGCCATGTACGGTAGTGAGGGTGACGGTTTGTGCCGACAGGGTTGTCAGGCCGAACAGGATGCAGAACAGCACCCCAGACAACCGACCAGTGTGAACAGGAACAAGATGCATAGTAACTCCCGGATGAAATTATGCAGGATCCGTGTCTGCAGGGGCTTCCAGAGCGGGTTTCTCATCTGTTTGAGCATCGCCGGAGTGTACCTGATCTGCAAACGGTCGTTTTCCTATAATATTTTCGAGGTCTGTGCGGTGAAGTACTTCTTTTTCGAGGAGTGCGGAAGCCAGTGCATCGAGGTGCTGTCTCTTCTCAATCAGCAGATTTTTGGCACGTACGTACTGTTCTTCGATCATATTTTTGACTTCCTGATCAATCAGGTAAGCCGTTTGTTCGGAGAACGGACGGTTGAAGGAGTCGTTGAGCATGGAGTAGTACGACACATTACCCACCTTGTCGCTCAGGCCGTAATTCACCACCATCTCGTAGGAGAGGCGTGTGATGTGGTCGAGATCGCTCTGTGCGCCTGTACTTATCTTGTCGAACACTACTGATTCGGCGGCTCTGCCACCGAGAGTCATACAGATATCGTCGAGGAGTTTCTCCTTGCGGGTGATATACTGTTCCTTTGGCAGATACTGGGCGTAACCCAGCGCGGCGAGGCCACGGGGTACAATAGTTACCTTGACGAGCGGGTGTGCGTGCTCGAGAAACCAGCCACATATCGCGTGACCGGCTTCATGGTAGGCAATGATCTGCTTTTCCTCCGGACTGATAATCTTGTTCTTTTTTTCCAGACCACCGATTACCTTGTCGAGT
>JBEGNB010000009.1:0-3062 GCA_041182785.1 Bacteroidota bacterium | reverse complement strand
GCGTCGGATTTGTTAATCCGGACGAGTTGGCCACCGTCATACCGGGCAGGCACGATGGAATCGGCACTTGTTTCGGTGCTGACGGCCGCTGAATAAGCCTGGGTCTGCTCGGGTTCGCTGCACGCAGCCAATGCAAGTACTATACAGAGATATTTCATGTCAAAACTGTTTTAATTCCTTCTGCGGGGGGCCGTCCACTCTTCTTTTTCAGCGTAGTTTACTATGGCTTTCATAAAGTTGACCATAGACAGAAATACCATGAATCCCACTGAAACCACCAGAAACAGCCATTTGTACGAGCCCGCAGTTCCTATGGAGACGCCCGAGAATTGCCAGGCGAGCAATGCCGATATACCAGCGAGTCCCATATAACTGTACATGGACGCCTGCCAGTACTTCACAAAACTGTCGGAGCGGATACTCAGCAGACTGTTCATCACGGCAAAGAAAAGCATGAAAGCCGTTGCAATCATCCAGGGGAATAACCGGCCGGATAGTCCGGGCGACATGAAGTTCAGGAGCCAGTTGCCCGACAGAATGACCGCCGAAGCGATGGCAACAGCCACCGCCTGCCATACCGGACTGTTCATCCGGGTATCAAAGGATATTTTCATCAGACTGAAACGATTTTACAGGGATAATGGTTCATTCTTAGCGGATCATTACTCCGGGCCTGCCCAAAAAGGGTATTTCAGTGAAATTGCTTTCCTCCAGACTGCCGGGAACGAACACGTAACGCTTGTCGTACAAGTAATTATCGGAAGTAAAGCTGATCCAGAATTCATGCGCCAGATTAAACAGCGATGTGTGAATAGGCTCGATCTTTTCCATTTGCAATGGACCTACCTGCTCCCAGAAATGCCTGAATACTGCCGTGCGGCGCTTTTCCCCGTCAATCTCTCCGTAGCCGGTTGAGTTAATCAGTACCGAGCCAATGGCTTCGTCTTTCAGATTGATGAAGTAGGAGTCCCAGAAATCTCCGTAACCCTCCTCATCGGGCAGCCGGGGTACGATGGCAACAATCAGATCCTCTACTTTTCTGATTTCAATGTCTTTCTTCACGAATTGAGTGTTTGTGTTGTGGGTGATTGATTAGTTCTAGTCTCAAATACTGCCTCAAAGTGGTGTCTGACACGGCTTTTCACTTCCTCCATATCGAGTTCCCGACCGAGTTCCAGCGAGAGTGATGTAACAGTTTTATCCGGATCAACGATACCGCAAGGTACTATATTGTTGAAATACTCCAGTGGCGTATTTACATTGAAAGCCCACCCGTGCAGGGTAACCCATCTGCTGATATGTACCCCTATGGCACATATTTTCCCGAGTTTCTGCGGTGCGTCGGGCCTTTCGAGCCATACGCCGGTGTAGTCCTTGATACGGAATCCGGAAAGTCCGTAGTCGGCCAGTGTCCGGATGATGATCTCTTCCAGGTTCCGTACATACCGGTGTACGTCGGTGAAAAACAGCTCCAGATCCAGCAGGGGATAACCAACGATCTGTCCCGGACCGTGAAAAGTGATATCGCCGCCCCGGTTGATGGGGAAGAAATCTATACCGCGTTCGGTGAGCTCCTCTTCGGTGAGCAACAGATTGTCCATGGTACCGCTCTTTCCGAGGGTATAAACGGGCGGGTGTTCAACAAACAGCAGATAGTTACGCTGCGGATAGGTGCCGGGGGCCTCGCCGCGGTGTGCGAGCTTGTTCTCCGTCATTTCCCGGTGCAGGGCTGTCTGATAATCCCAGGCCTGCCGATAAGGCATGTTTCCGAGATCCTGAAACTCAACTGTTGTCATTTCTTTCTGCGACAAAGCACGAGGCTGCTTTCGGGGATTCGGAGAATGATATCGTAGTCGGCCACGGCCTCCTGTGTGCGGTCGCCGCTGATGGCATAGTAATAGTCGGCGTCCTTTATCGGCGGCTGATTTCCGTGGAAAGGTGGCAGTTTGGCGTATTTCGCATACCCGTATGTGTCCTTTTCAAGGTGAAAGATAAAGGAATTCTGCATGAACCACTCTGTATCAAGGACATAAGGCTCCGTTCTGCCTTCAGCGATATATGCCTGCTTTAGATATTCCAGTACGGTAAACGTATCTGTATCGTGGTACCACTCCAGTGATTTGCCGAGGTTAACACAACGCACGGTGTTGACAAGCCACAACAGACTGATGGGAAAAATGTATATCAGGACCATCTTTTTGCCGTATCGTTCATATATCCAGGATGCGGCACAGACGAGGGATATGGCTACCAGCGGCCAGTAAAACAGTCCCAGCCGCGCCTCCAGGTACGGCGTGTGGGTCAGTCTGACCTGCGCAATATTGGCGGCTGCGGACAGCGGAAGCAGAAGTGCCATGAATACGCGCGCATCCGGTTGCAGGCGGAAATGGCCCTTTGCCAGCCGGAAAAGAGCTACAGCTGTTGCAGCGAGCACGCCCGCTATCAGCAGGCGGGTGAGCGCCAGATCGGAGCCGTTGCCCAGGTACGCGTTCGCGTGTATGGAAGCGCGCACGATACGCTGAATGGATTCGAAGTAGGTGCCCAGTTCGTTCCAGTTAACAATCTCCGAGTCGCGGCTCAGTCTCCGGAGGGGTGCATACCAGAGCGCAATGAAGGTCGCCATGGCAATCAGGGCCGGTCTGGACTTCTCAAGGGTTGTCCTGATACTCCATTTTTCTGAAAAAACCGCCAGTAGCGTCAGGAAAGTGAATGGTGCCCAGAAAATGAGGAGGGTGAAATTGGCATAGACCGCGAGTCCGGCAAAGATGAAGGCCGTACGGAGTTGTTTCGGATTTTGTGTATCGAAAAACCGGCAGGCCATTTCCACCGAAACAGCGAGCAGTCCCGCCGCGAGCCCGTACCCGCGCGCGAACGAAAAGAACTCGAGCATATACGGATTGCCGAAAAACAGAAGCAGGGCAAGTATTCTGACGGGAGAAAAGGACGAAATACGGCGCGACAGCTGTATGGCTGCCCAGGCGTACAGGGCACCCCCGATCAGAACCGGCAGCCTGACCACGAAATGATGCCAGCCGAAAATGCCGGTCGTAATCTTGATGAGC
>JBEGNB010000008.1:0-5216 GCA_041182785.1 Bacteroidota bacterium | reverse complement strand
CATAAACATAATGGTATGCCTCGATGATGTCATCATCGTACTCAACTCCGGACACATTCATTATTTTCACCTTCCAGTTTACGCCGGCAACACCCACGCCATTATTGCCTTCAGCGCCGATAATACCACAAACACCCGTTCCGTGAGCGCCGTTATTTCCAGTGCCATCATTGTAGTTGGCTACATCCCAGCCGCCGAAATCATCGGGGAAACCGTTGTTGTCGTTATCCAGTCCGTCGGGCAAATCATTCCAGTTCCAGTAGCGGTTCGCGGCCAGATCCGGGTGATTGAAAAGCGCTCCCTTTTCGAGTACCGCTACCACAATCGTGTCGCCAGACGGTGTAAGTCCGCCAGTGGACGAAAGCCATGCGTCGGGCGCATTGATCAGCGTCATGTCGGATTGCTGGTACCAGTCGGGGTCGTTGGGCTCCACCCCCCGGTATTCCAGCTGATGATTAAGCTGTGCAGACTCGACGCCCGGGAGACCTGCGCAGGCGCGGGCCAGCGCGTACGCGTTCACGCGCGACTCATCGAATGCAATCAGGTGGTAGCGCCATTCGGCCACAATGGTGCGGGCGAGGCGGGCGGTGCCTTCCGACACAGGCAGCGAGTTGACGTCGCGGACAACCTGCGCGATATCAGTGCCCGGGGTCAGCCGGACAATCAGTTCGCCGGGTTTATGGGCAGGAGATGCAACAGGCGCTGAAAAACCCAGGGACTGAGAGAAAGCCGTCTGAAAAGCCAGCACGGACAAAAGCAAAGCGGGAATGACGTTATTAATTCTCATACAAACAGTTTCAGAGATGTTTAATGCTGCAAATATACGGGTTAAAATTGCGTGCGGAGTTGTTTGAAATAGTCGGGCGTGTGCAAAAGGCGACTTCCATACCAGGAGAACAGCTCTCCGTCGGCCAGTAAAACGCGGGCATGTGGACAAATTACACTAATTTCCTTCAGATGCTTTTCCCTGAACGGATATGGCTCGGACGACAGGAGTACCACATCCGGACCGGCTCCGGCGAGCATTTCCGGGGTGACCTCCGGATAACGGGTGAGCGCTCCGAATACATTGTCGAAACCCGCCTTGTCCATCATACTGTGAATAAACGTACCTGAACCAGCCGCCATGTAAGGTTCACGCCAGATCAGATAGGCCGCACGCATTCTCGGGAAAGCCGGTAGGGCGTCGAATCCTGCTTGCAGTTCGAGAATCAGTTTCCCGGCTCGTTCTGTTGTGCCGGTGAGCCGGCCAACCATTCTGATCATCTCCAGTGCGTCGGTCAGGTCGGCGATATCACTGACATACACCAGGAATTCGCGGGCCAGTTCCTCTATCTGTAAACGTTCGTTTTCCTCCCGGTTTGCCAGAACAAGGTCGGGGTTCAGCGATCTGATTACGTCGAGATTCAGCGTTTTGGTGCCCCCTACCCTCTTCTTTTCCCTGAACCAGATGTCAGGGTGTATGCAAAACTTGGTGATTCCTGTGACTGCATCGCCGAGGCCCAGATAATAAAGCAGCTCGGTCTGTGACGGAACAACAGAAACAATGGATTTGGGAAACGGCATGAACTACTTTTTAACAAAACGGTAGCCGAGGTGCAGTTTCCCGTATCCGGTTATACCGCCGTCGAAGGTTCTGCCCACTCCGACACCCGCTTCGAACACGATTCTTTTGGAGGAAACCCACTTGTAACCTGCCAGGAAACCGCCTCCGACACCATTGTCGGTAATTCCGCCGGCAAAAATACCAATGTGAAAGCGATCAATACCCTGCTGGGGATCGAAATAGTACTTGCCGCTGAGATTGGCGCCAAATCCGTCAACGGCGGCGAGAATATCGGCGTCAAGGCCGAAAGAGGGCGTAATCTGTTGCTCGGCCGAAAATGCCAGTCCACCGAAAAGCAGTGCTACCGGACTGACCTTCAGCTCGGTTTGAGCATTGAGGTGATGCAGCGAAGCTAACAGAAGGACGGGCAGTATCCATATTTTTTTCATCATAACGAGATTTTCCTTTTCAATTTGATGTTATGAGGTGGCAAAAAGTTGCCTGAACAGACACAGGTATTTCGCGGTTGTTAAATTATGGTGAACTTTGCGGCCATGTTGCGTTTCCTGACCTTTCCCCTGCGACTATTCGCTTTCTGGCTGCTGTTCTTCGCCGCGTTCAGAATATGGTTCATTTTATGGTTCCGCCACGAATGGAATCCCGATGAACCCGGGAAGGTATGGCTTTCACTCTGGCACGCACTCCCGCTCGATCTGAGTATGGCGGGATACCTGATTGCCCTGCCGGTGCTGGCCTGGTTTGTCGGCTGGGCCGCCGCAGATAAAGTTCGAAGTTATTTGCACAAAGGAATTATTGCCTTTAACACCTTTTTTTACAGTGGCCTTATCTTTCTGTTTGGCGCCAATCTGTTCCTGTATGAGGAGTGGCATACTCCATTGAACAACAGGGCGCTGGAGTATATGAAGGATCCTTCTGCACTGCTGGATTCCATGTCGCCCCTGTTCATCCTCGCGTGTGCGCTCCTGTACGCGGGAGCAGTTTGGGTACTTGCGCGGGTTTACAGCATAGTCACCGGTGAAATACCCTGGCCGAACCGGAAAGAGCGGCTGCGACTTGTTGCCATCCCCGTCTGGCTGTGCGCACTTCCGCTGGCTATCCGCGGCGGCACCGGCGTTATGCCTGTTAACGAAAGTGCTGTTTACTATTCTTCACACCTCTTTGACAATCATGCAGCCATCAATGCAGCCTGGCACCTGGTACACAGTATGGTGGAAACACGATCTTCGGTCAATCACTTCCGTTTCGCCGAGCGCTCAATGGCTGAAGGTCCGGTAAAAAACCTGTTAAACCCCGAATCTGCAACGGTGGATTCATTGCTTGAAACCGACTCAACACCGGTGAATCTGGTTTTCATCGTCATGGAGAGCATGACCGCTCAGGTAGTGGAGATGCTGGGCGGTGAAAAAGGCGTTTGTCCGAATATGAATACACTGGCGGGGGGCGGACTGCTTTTCACCAATTGCTACAGCAGCGGATACCGTACCGATCAGGGACTGGTGTCGGTGCTGGCCGGGTATCCGGCGCAACCCGATCAGAGTATCGTCCTGCTGGAAGACAAAGCCTCCAAACTGCGTTCAGTACCGGCTATTCTGAGTGAGAAAGGCTACTCCACCCTGTTTATGTATGGAGGAGAGCTTACCTTCGCCAATATAGGTGTATGGCTGACGCAGCAACGCTTCAAAAAAATCATTTCAGAGACAGATTTCGACAGCGCAGACAAGACCCAGCGCTGGGGCGTGGACGACCAGAAACTGCTGACCAGAGCAGTAAACGAAATATCGGCACTTCAACAGCCGTTTTTTGCCACGGCCCTGACGCTCAGTCTGCACCCACCGTATGATGTGCCCCGGGATAGCCGCTGGAATGGCACTTCAGACCGCGACAAATTTCTCAACAGCGCTGCTTTCGCCGATTATGCACTGGGAGAGTTCTTCCGGCTAGCGCAACAGCAGTCGTGGTATTCCAGAACGCTGTTTGTCATAGTGGCCGATCACGGCGCCTCGCTGCCCGCAGGCGCCGGTCCCGACAACCCCGTAGCGCGTCAGGTCCCGCTGATTGTATTCGGCGAGCCGCTCAAAAGCGACTGGAAAGGCAAAACGATAGACGGGATTTGCAATCACCACGATATTCCGGCTACGATCCTTTCCATGCTCAATATGCAGGAAGAAAATGCGTTCCCGTGGAGCAGAAATCTGTGCAACATTACACTCCGCGAACGAGGATTTGCCTTCTACAACTACGAAAGCGGCATGGGATGGATAAACGGCAATTCGTGCAGGGTATTCTACTTCGGCGACGGTACCTGGAAATACTGGTACGGGTTACCCGACGGAGGAGAGGAATTCTGCGCACGCGCCTACCTGCAGGAACTCTACTACGATTTTCTTGAAAAATGAGCAACGCCAATTTTTCTACCTTTGCAGCGTTATTCAGATCGTTCACATCAATCCCGGTCAACCTTTCGCCATGCAGAGAGAAATACATCAGTGGTACTCGCCCCGATTAAACAAGGATATGGAAATTGCCGTGTACGGACATTACGGCTTTGCCCTGCTGATGTTTCCTACTGCGGCGGCTGATTACCTGGAATACGAGCGCTTTCAGCTTCTGGATGCTCTCGCCCCCTGGATTAACGCCGGAAAGATCAAAGTATTCAGCATCAACAGCATCAACTCCGAGGCATGGCTGAACAACAGGATGCATCCCAGGCATAAAGCCATACGACACCAGCAGTACAACGGGTATGTGGAGCAGGAAGTAGTGCCCTTCATCCACACGTTTACCAGTGCAGACACACCCATTATTACCACCGGCGCATCGCTCGGAGCGCTGCATGCAGCCAATATGTTTTTCCGCAGGCCTGATCTGTTTGCAGGTACCATCGCCATGTCGGGGGTATATGACCTCACCACCTACACCAAAGGCTACTACGATGAAGATGTTTATTTCAACTCCCCGTGTCATTATCTGCCGAACCTGAGCGACGAAGACACCCTTAGCCGACTCAGAGGAAGCGGGCACATTCATATACTCGCCGGTTCCGGCGACTATGAGGATCCGGATGCCTCGCGGCGTCTGGCTGGCATCCTTGCCTCGAAAGGGATCGGGTTCGACCTCGACATCTGGGGCCACGACATCCGGCACGACTGGCCTACCTGGCGTATGATGCTTCCCTATGTGATTGACAAGAAATTCTGAGTATGAGACAGGGACTGCTTGCTTTCCATTTCCTGCTTTCGCTGAATGCAGCCTTTGCCGGGCAGGTTGACACACTTGATGTGTACAGCCCCTCCATGAACAGGCAAATCAGATGCCTCGTGATAAGGCCCTCCAATTATTCGGGCGCAGACAGGCCTTATCCGGTTCTCTACCTGCTTCATGGCTGGAGCGGCAACTATACTTCCTGGCTCACCGATGCCCCCCAACTCCGCACAGCCGTGGAAGCGCACAGAATGATCATTGTCTGTCCCGACGGTGGATACGACAGCTGGTATCTGGACAGTCCGGTGGACTCCACCGTCAGATACAGCACGCACATTGCCAGAGAAGTGACCGCGGCCGTTGACAGCAGGTACCATACCATCCGTACACCGGCGGGAAGAGCTATTTCGGGGCTCAGCATGGGTGGACACGGTGCCATGCACGTGGC
>JBEGNB010000007.1:0-13965 GCA_041182785.1 Bacteroidota bacterium | reverse complement strand
CGCCCCAAGTTGCTGCAGGTGATGGTGGATGATTACATTGCTGTCGGCAATATTCACGGAATGACAGTGCTGGCTTGTGCTATTTTCGCTCTGCTTGTGCTGGATGTGGTTCTCCGGTATTTTTTTCTGTATCACGCCGACTGGCTTGGCCAGGCTACCATCAGGGACCTGCGTGTCAGAATTTTCAATCATGTCAACAGGCTGAATATCAGCTATTTCGATAAAACGCCAATAGGCACCAGTACCACGAGAACCATCAATGATATTGAATCTATCAATACTATTTTCAGTGAGGGAAGTATCACTATTGTTGCCGACCTGCTGACTATCGTGGCTGTGCTGGCTGTCATGTTTTTCACTTCCTGGAAAATGACGCTTGTGGTGCTTTCCGTGTTTCCGTTACTTATTTATGGCAGTTACAAGTTTAAGGAAAGTGTCAGGAAGAGTTATGAAAATGTGCGGAACCACATAGCTACCATGAACGCCTTCCTGCAGGAACGGATAAGTGGCATGCGCATTGTTCAGATCTTCAACGCAGAGAAGCGCGAGCAAGAGAAATTCAAGTCTATCAATCACGACTATACCGGTGCCAATCTCCGGGCTATTTTTGCTTACGCTGTCTTTTTTCCGGTAGTGGATATCATTTCCGCCCTCTCACTCGGATTGATGGTTTGGTACGGCGCCCGTGGTGTACTGTCTGATGAGGTAACTGTGGGTACGCTGGTGGCGTTCCCGCTGTATATTTCAATGCTTTACCGTCCGATCAGGATGTTGGCCGACAAGTTCAATACGCTGCAGATGGGACTGATAGCTGCCGAACGTGTTTTCAAGTTGCTCGAGAGTGATGACGTCGTACAAAATACCGGTACGCTCACGCCTGCGCGACTGCATGGGGAGGTCCGGTTTGACAAGGTGAAATTCTCCTATTCAGGTGATATTACACAGGATCCTGTCCTGAAAGGTGTCAGTTTCGATATCAAGCCCGGCGAAAGTCTGGCTATAGTAGGCAGTACCGGCAGTGGTAAAACTACCATTATCAGTCTGCTAAACAGATTTTATGAAATTCAGGGTGGACAAATCCTGATTGACGGCAGGCATATCGGCGAGTATGATGTCTTTGCCCTTCGTCGCCGTATAGCCGTTGTTCTGCAGGATGTGTTTCTGTTTTCCGGAACTGTTCTCGAAAATATTACGCTCAGGGATACAGAAATCTCGGAAGAGCAAGTGGTGGAGGCTGCTAAAATGATCGGGGCACATCAATTCATCAGTAAACTCCCGGGCGGCTACCACTATCAGGTTATGGAAAGGGGAGCTACGCTGTCTATGGGACAGCGACAACTCATCTCTTTCGTGCGCGCACTCGTGTTCAATCCCGATATTCTGGTGCTTGATGAGGCTACCTCGTCAATTGATCCCGAGTCAGAAGCAATAATCCAGCATGCTATCGAAAAACTGATCGCTCGCCGAACCAGTATAATTATTGCACACAGGCTCAGTACGGTGCGAAATGCAGCGAATATCCTTGTGCTGGACAAAGGAGAGGTGCTCGAATACGGCCCGCACGACCGCTTGCTGGAGATTGAAAACGGGAAATACCGCGAACTCTACGAAAAACAGTTCCTTCAGGCTTCAGTCTTGTCCTGATTTGCGGCCTTTTTGTACACCGGAACGGTACTGCAAGGCTCTCCGAACATAATGCTCTGAGCTACGGGCTGTAATTTCCGGGTAATCTCGAGGTATGCCGATGCGGGAACCGGCTTGTCGCTGCAGCCTTTCACAACTACGCGCTCACCTGCGTATTCAGCGGTATCCAGACTGTTCAGTTTCCTGAAAAATGCCAGCTCCGTGTATTGTTCCGGCGTGCAGAGTGCAACATCGGCAGCGTAAGGGGTAGCGTAGGTAGCGACCAGCATATAGGCCCACATGGGTATAATAGCATCGGCAGAGCAGTACACAGCCACATTCTTTCCGGTGTACTGCGACCAGTCGTGGTTCTTCAGCGCGTCCCTGAAATCTTTCTCTTTCAGAATTAATTCCATGAACAGGAACTGCTTCAAATCAAAAGGAGCTGTCTCTCCTGACGGATAGAATGTTTCCAGATCAATAGTGACCAGTTTACTGTTTGCTACGCGGTTGACAAGTGCTTCCACTTTCGAGGATGTTTAAGATTGAGGGGTTGGTTCATCGAGGGTGGCGGGTGCACCCACAGAGTTTTCTTCATCCCTGAACTCTTTGGGTTTGGGCAAGTCAGTCAGGCTGTTTATGCCCAGATAGTCCATGAATTTTTCTGTGGTACCGTAAAGGAGGGGTCTTCCCGGTCCGTCACTGCGACCTGTAATAAAAACAAGTTCCTTGTCCAAAAGTTTCTGGAGGGCATAATCACAACTCACTCCCCTGATTTCTTCCAGTTCGGATTTTGAGACAGGTTGCTTGTAGGCTACCAGTGCGAGCGTTTCCAGGGCGGCCTGCGACAGTCGCTTGCGGGTTGTTTGTTTGAGATGAACGGCTACGCTGTTGTGGTAGGCTCCTTTCGTAAGAAACTGCCACCCACCGGCAATTTCTACCAGTTCAAAGGCATACCGATCGTCGCGAAACTGATTCTGAGACCCGGCAATTGCCTCCCGGATGACGTCTTCTCCGATAGCAGCCTGCAGGCTCTCATCAAGAACCGTCTTGAGATCGGATACCGCAATGGGCTGGGGAGAAGCGAAAATCAGTGCTTCAATGTGTTGTTTCAGCAATTCCATGGGGCAAAAATAGCAATATTAAGCCGTTTGTCAGTACCTTACTGTTTCCTTGAGGAGCAATTTATTCTGTAAACCACGGGCTTCCATAGTGACAATCGGATTGTTCCCTTCCCAACTGATCCGAAGAATCCCGAAGTTTTTATCCAGTACCATTTCCTGTACCCGATACCGGTTGGTTTCAGAGTTGCCGCTGCGGATATGCGTCATTCCGCTGGAAGTGAAATCATAGAGCGGGTAGGGTAGTCCCTCTATCTGCATTTTCGAAATCTCTGCCATGTGTCTGTCGCCACTCAGAATCAGCAGATTTTTGGGTTTAATGGTGGTGATTAGTCTGAAAAGTCGCTTCCGCTCGTTGGGGAAATTTCCCCATTTTTCATAGGGGTGTTCATCGGCAATGGCCTGGACACTCGAGCACAATATATTAAGCCCCGCTTTGCTGGTTGCCAGTTCGTTCTCCAGCCATTTCCACTGTGTTTCTCCCAGCATGTCGCCGTCCATATTCGGAATATAGCGCTTCTGTTTTGTAGGGTCCGGAACCAGCGAGTCTCTGAAATAACGCAGATCGAGCAGTATGACCTTGACAGATTGCGGACCTTTCCCGAATGTGTATGACTGGTACGCGCCCTCGCGCCTGCGCACAGGACTCGACAGCGGCACATCCAGAAAATCCAGCAGTGCTTTTTTCGAGCCTTTCTTCATCGGATAGTACTTGCACGCATCGTTTTTACCGTAGTCGTGATCATCATATATTCCGATGACCTGCGATTTGGAGCGGACCAGTTTATACTCGGGAGATGTTTTGAGGCGGCGGTAGTGCGCCGCAAGGGCTTTCATATTGGTGGTATCTGCATAAATGATATCACCAAGCCATATCCATAAATCCGGATTATTGGCCGCAACGGCCTGCCACATGGTTTGTGGCTTGTCGAGTTTGTTGCATGACCCGAATGCAATGATATGTGGTGTCACGGTCGTGTCAACAAAAGAAGGCGAAAAGGCCTCAACATCGGCACTCTCAGACTCCTCTCCTTTTGCTTTGAATTCGTTTTGAGGGGTGCCTTGCGCACGACAAAATACCGGAAAAAGGCCGGCAATCAGGATGACTGCGTGAAAAATCTGTCTGCTCATCAATCGGTCTTGAATAATTTGCTTTTCAATCTCCTGTAAGAACGAGCGTTACATTCTCTTTCGTACAAATGCAGACTTACATTTTGTTAATATTTTTCATGTCCTAAAATTAAACGTCTATTTCCGAAACATTACAGCTGTTTTTTGCATCTTGCAGTCTGTCTGAAGTGTTATCCTTCTCCATGGTATCTCCTTCAGTTTAAACCCGGAAATTCTGTCATGCGCCTTTTAACTATTTCAGTTTCGCTGTCACTTGTGGTGATGTCATCATGTGCCTACACCATTAAGATCAAGGACGGAAGAACTGCATTCGAACGAAAACAGTTTGCAACTGCTATCCCAATGCTCCGCAAGGAGTTCGAGAAGGCCGATCTCCGTCGCGAGCGAGGACAGCTGGCTTTTCTGATCGGGGAGTCTTACCGCCACAACGGTCAGGATGACAAGGCGCTCGACTGGTACAGCAAAGCGTACGAAAATAACTTCGGTACGGAAGCTCTGAAAGCCAGGGCTTACGCGCTGAAAAGGACCGAACAGTATCCGGAAGCCATGGAGGCCTTCCGGACACTCGGTATTGAAATTGGTTCCCGTTACGAATACAGAAAGGAAATTACGGCCTGCGATATGGCAGCTGGCTGGGTAAAAGATATTCCCTACTCCGGCTGGTCGGTCCAGCCGGTTGCGTTCAACAGCCCGCAAAATGACTTCGCACCAGCCAGATATCCCGATGGCCGGATTGTTTTTACCACTGATCGAAGTACACCCGGAACCCGCGACAAGTACACCTGGACGGGTAACAGGTATATGAATCTGATGGTGGTAGAGCCGGATAACGCCAGTCCGCAGCTCCTGTTAGCTGATGCCGCCGGAAGTCTGTCCAACGTAGGGGTGTGTACGCTCAATAAAAACGGTACCGAACTGTTCCTGTCCCGATCTGTCAGTTACTCCAAAGGCGATGATGCATTTAACAAACTGTTTGTCTGTTCTCGTACCAGCCCGGAGGAAGAGTGGTCGGCACCCGAACAACTGCCCTTTCAAAAAGACAAGGTGAACTATATGCACCCTGCCCTGAGTTCTGACGGTAATACGCTTTTCTTTGCTGCCAATGACCCCGACGGCTGGGGAGGTTACGACCTCTGTGCCATGCAGCGAAATCCACGCAAGGAGTCCGGCTGGGAAGAACCGGTTATTCTCGGCAGAAACGTGAACTCATCGGGTAATGAGGTGTTCCCGACAACCGACGCCGATACCCTCTACTTCTCCTCCGATGGTCTGCCCGGTATGGGCGGGCTCGACATATTCAAATCGTACCGGACCGACAGAGGCTGGACGCCTCCTTTTAACCTGAAAGCGCCAGTAAACAGCGGCTACGATGATTTCAGCTTTCTGGTGCTGACCACTGCACCCAAAAACACCTTCAAACGCCCCGGTGAACTCGTCAGAACCGGTCTGCTCTCGAGTAACCGCAAGTCGGAAGGAGCAAAGGGCGGAGACGACATCTATCGCTTTGAGCAGCGAATACCGTTACCAAAGCCTGTGCCGCCCGATACGGCAGTTGTCAGAGTCGTTACTCCGAAGCTGATCCTCGACGTGTATGTACTGGAAAAAATTCATGCCGACCCCGGCGACCCGAACAGTATTGTCATAGGGCGAAAACCGCTGACCGCTGCAACTGTGAATGCTGAGTTCTCCGGTAAAAAACAGTCGTTCATCACAAACGGGGAGGGCTTTTACCGACTCGAATTGTCTGAAAATACCGATTATGCGTTTTCAGCGTCCTTCCCCGGCTATCTTTCCGACAAGGCGCGATTCAGCAGTAAAGGAATCGCGCGCGACCCCGCAAATCCTGTGCAATACTTCGAACTGGAAATTGTACTCGACAAGATTTACAGGCAAACTGAAATTGTCCTGGAAAATATCTATTACGACTACGATAAATGGGATATCCGGAAAGATGCAGAACCCTCTCTTGACAGACTCGCCGAAATTCTCCGCCAGAATTCAGATATAAAAATTCAGCTTGGCAGTCATACCGATTGTCGGGGAAATGATGCCTACAACCTGGGCCTCTCTCAGAAGCGTGCTCAAAGCGCTGTCAGCTATTTGATCTCAAAAGGGATTGACCCCTCCAGATTGTCTGCTGCAGGCTATGGGGAAACCAGTCCGGCTGCTTCCTGCGCCTGCGCGCGCTGTACGGAAACAGAACACCAGATGAACCGAAGAACTACTTTTAAAATTGAATAACATGGCTTTTTTGCGCTGCTTTACCCTTTTTGCGCTCCTGTTTCCGCTTCACGCACATACACAATGGACCGTCGCTCCCGGTCCCTCGGGTGCCGGCTCACTCTTCAAAACGGCTTTCCCTTCGGCTACAACGGGTTTTCTTGCCGCTGACAATGGCGATATTTTTCGTACTGCCAACGGAGGAGCTTCCTGGTCTCAGGTGTACAACGAAGGGATGGTTACCGGCTCCGATTCCTATTACTTCAGAGATATACAGTTTTTGTCAGAGCAAACCGGCTTCGCTGTGGGAATTGATTACTGGACGGGCGATTTTCTCATCCTGAAAACCACGAATGGTGGCACAAGCTGGTCTCCGTTCAATTATGAGTTTGGTCTGTTTATCGGCTGGTGTAACGCGGTTGATTTTACGGACACTCAAAATGGTTATGTCGTGGGTGATTTCGGCCTGTTCTTTCGTACCAGTAACGGTGGCGCTACGTGGACGGTCACACAGACACCAGTGTTCAGCAATCTGAAAGCAGTGGATTTCGTGGATTCTCAAAACGGATTCGCGCTGAGTGTTGACAATCATCTGCTCAAAACAACCAATGGCGGTACCTCCTGGCAGGTGTATTATCCGCAGCAGGATTTCTCGTTTATCCGGTTTCAAAGTGCACAACTGGGATTTGCCAGCGGTGATGGTTTGTTCCGGACTACCGATGGCGGTATTTCCTGGGAGAGAATGCAGTCGGATATTCCTTTCGGCCCCAGAGATCTTGAATTCCTGAGCACCACCTCGGCGGTGGCTCTCTGGAATGGCAATTTTTACAGGACAAACGACGCCTGCCAAACCTGGCATCTGCAGCAAAATACGCTGAGTCTGCCCGGACCGGATGATACGGCCGGACTCTACGACTTCGATATGTCCTCTTCCACCGCGGGCTGGGCGGTCGGATACAAAAATGTAGGGGGTGTTGTTTCTGCCCTGGTTATGAAAACAGCTAATGGCGGAGGCATCGCTCTGAATATGAATCTGTCGGCCAGTTACCTGCCTTGTCCGGGCTCGTATCCACTCACGGCTAACGCAACTGTTTTGGGCGGGACAGCTACCTTGCAGTGGTATATTGACGGCCAGCCGACTGGTATGGGTGCACCGACTGAAATACTCAATGGCCCCTGGGACAGTGGTTACCGTGCTGTCAGAGTTGACGCTACGCAGGGCAACAACACTGTTTCGCTGGAGAAGTATGTACAGGTTGAGTATGCGCCGACGGATAATCAGGCGTGGATATTCAATTTTTTTCAGAATGCCTGTATCGGGGACCAGGTGGTGTTATACCCCAATTTCGTTTCTCAGGACCTGCTGCAACTTACCCTGAACGGGGTGGTGGTGGATGGTCCCCGGGCCATGACAGGAAATAGTCAGGATAACCTCCGCACATCTCCCCTGGCGGCCGATACCAGTGTGTTCGTACTCGAAATTATTACACCCTGCGGTCCCGTCCCGCTCCGCGAAATCCGCGTGCCGGCGCGCCCGCTACCCGATCAGTCGCTACCAGTATATACTGAAGACCCACTCACCAGGTGTTCCACCGGTAACTACACCACTATAACTGTTGGAAATACCACACCCGAATATAATTTCCGTCTGTTTCAGGATGGTCAGCTGGTAGGCAGCTGGCCGACTTCCGGCGGATGGGGAACCACAGCGATTATTTCCGGATACTTCGACTCTACGGCTGTATTCACCGTCTCGGCCACCAATCAGTATGGGTGTGTTGCGTTTTTGCACGATTCGGTGGTGGTTCAAGTGGAGCGCCCCGAAGCACGTTTTGGAATCAACGGCGCCAATCTGCCATTCGGAACACCGGTCGGGGTGAATTTTGAAGGGAAAGAGGCGATTCATCTGGAGTGGAGTTTTGGCCCCGGAGCAAATCCCGCAACCTTTTCCGGAGGTACGCCCCCGGCTGTTCAGTACAGTCCGGGAACTGAAAAATCGGTGATAAGCCTTGCTGTAGAGGGCCCTCTGGGTTGCCGTGATACCTTCGAAAGGGCCATCGGTTTTTACACCCCCGGTGTACTAAGCCAATACTGGGCGCAGGAATCCGATCTGGCCAGTCAGCAGCAGGCGCTCATACTTGGACAAAACATGACTGTTTCGTCGCAGGGGAATATTTATCTGGATGGATCTACCGATCAGGTGCTTTCTGATCCGGATGGATTTGGTACGCTCGTGGCCTCACGTGCGGGTGCACCTGCTTACCTGCGTGAGGAAACAGCCGGAATTTTCAAGTACGATCCCACCGGTGTACTACTCTGGTATCTGGATGTGGAGGGATTTCAGTACGGTTTCCGCGATCTGGAGACCACCCCCGATGACCAGCTGGTTATGCCGTTTACACACGGAAGCAGTGGCTTTTTGCCCTCTACTGATCAGAAAAGGGTTCCTTTCCGCGATCTGAGGGGTACTGCCCTGTGTAAGTATGATCAGCAGGGCAGGCTTTTGTGGACAGCCTGGTCGCGCGGGTGCGGGCAATACGGGGGCGCATACGCGCGCGATGTTGAAATAGACGCTTCAGGAAATATTTACATGCTGGGAGATGCATCCGGCAATTTCGGACAGGAATGTGCTGATTTTTACTCAGTCGGGTCTTCAAGCCCCGATTTTTCGGTTCAACTGGGCTCTTATGTGGCAAAACTGGACGGAAATGGTAAATATCTGTGGGTAAAATCGCTGGGAAATTCCTTCAGTGGCGCTGCGCTGCAGGCAGACGGGGATGGTAATATACTGATTTGCGGGAGTGGCAATGCTGCGCTCATAAAACTGAATCCTGCAGGGGAAATTTTGTGGAACCTGTCGGTGCTACCGGGCGATAATATAGTCATTAATATCCTGAATCTGGATACTGACCCGTTTGGAAATACATACCTCGCCGGCCTTTTCAGGAATGAAGTCGGCTTTCCCGGGCTGCCGGTAATCACCCTGGGATGGCCCACACACCCCACGGATTATGATTTATTCGTGCTGAAAGTAAATCCCGATGGTAATCCGGTCTGGTTGAAGGCAGGTATAACCACTGACTGGTCTGAGAATACGGCGATACAATACAGGAACGGTTCCGTATTTGTTTACGGCTCATTCGGTCAAGGGTCGTTTCAGTGGGACGGTTTTACCTGTCAGGGACGTTCATGGCGTAATGTCATTCTACTGCAATTAGATGCCTGGCAGGGCGAATACGAGGCAAATCTGCTGTTAGACGAACCAAATCCGGATGACTCCTCACCGGGAGCCAACTGGTACGCCTGCTATGGCCGATCTATGCAGGTAGATGCTGCAGGGCGTATTCACCTCCTCGGCCGGACGGGCTACAGTGCCAGTTTTGGAGACACCGATTTGAATGCCCCGGGATGGCTGTATCTGGCCAAAATGGCACCCATGTTCGTGGCAGGAGCAGCAGAGCAGGGATCCAGGCAAATAGCAGGGAAAATATTTCCCAATCCCTCGGTCGTGGGCGGGTTTATGCAGATAGAAACAGAGGAAGCAACGCAGGGAGAGTTCACGCTGTCGGATGTAACCGGGAGAATTGTTGCCCAACCGTTGAAAGTAGCGCTGCAATCCGGAATAAACAGACTGGAGTTGCCGGATAATTTGCCAGCGGGTGTTTATCAGGCAGAATTTCAAAGTGAAGACGGGTACCGGCTGACACTTCCGTGGATCCGGCAATAGAGCATGTTCAGTCGGTACTGTTTGTGCCGGGTTCGGGCAATATAACCCGATATTACCTCAAAAGCACCTTTGTCCGGAACCCAAAATCTGCTGTTTTCGACCTCGCCAGTATTATTCAGACACACCCTAGTCAGCGTCGTCCATCTTGAGCATCTGAGGCACCTCGTCTTTTTCACCGATCTGGTTGAAAAACGTGTCCAAAAACAGCATCATGTCGTCACTGGTATCTCTGGAGGCGAACCTGTTTCGGCAGATATCGTATATGGCCTGCCTGTTTTTGCGCAGATTCATCACCGCCCGTTTCAGTGCATCGGGCTTTATGCCGTTGGCCATCAGGAAGCGATCCCTGACGGTTCTGAGGCCGGTATCTGACGATGGACTGGCGTAAGGGGCAGATACGAGACCTGAAAAATCAAAGTCATAAGGGAGGGCAAGCACCTTTCCGCCCGCCTGGGTGCGTATCAGGCGCACATTGCGCATCATGGAAATATCCCAGTCGGTATTTCCGATCATGTATTCAAACATGACCATCAGTGCTGCCTGGTTTGCAGCCAGACTGTCGGGAGAAATACCATATTCCTCCACTTCAACGCCATTGTAGCGCGCTGCGGTTTCCTCGGCGTCTTCCACCAGAATGGCGAACATGGTCTTCTTCGACTTTTCCACGTGCGTATCCTTGATTGTAAGACGAATCAGGCGCGCTTTGACGTGAACAGGTGACAGTTTTTCGAACATCTTGTAGGCCAGATACTCGCGGATAACCAGCTCGTCGCCCAGCGCGTTATCGAATGCCGGCAAAACGAGTTTTATTTCGTTGAGCGTATCCATACCGGCTGCGATCAGCTCCTTTTTCTTGAATTTGAGTTTCAGTGGCGGATAGACAGCATTTTTGCGTCGGTATTTTCCCCGGGGCCTGACCTCCGCTTTAAAGGTGAGTCCATTGTCGGTCATGACGGCAGCAGGAAAATACGTGTCGTTATTCCGCTGAGCCATAATGGTGGTCAGATCCATTTCGATGGTTACCCTTTCACCCTCATTCTGGCCTATAGCCTCCATGATGGTTGTCATCTTTCGCTGGGCAGCTGCAGAAGTCAGGGTAAAAAAGAAGGCGATTATTGTTAGTATGCTTGTAATGCGCATGACATCAGTTGATTAGTTCGATTGGATGTTGCGGCCATTTCGATTACAAATATAACGCAAAACATCCCCTGAAAGTTACTTCACCACGAATACTTTATTTTGAATAGAGGTAGTGAAGTGTCGTTTTTCAGAATCATTACAAAATTACGGGCAATCCGACGAATATATTTTCTGTATTCGACAGGATACCGGAATTAATAGCCCAACTTAAGATGTTGTTAAGTTTTGTGACCGGTTCGAGAATTTCATGTCAAAATGCCAAATACCGACAAGTTGGGGACGTATGTTTTCCTAACTTTGCCGTCTGAATTTTGTTTGAAATACAAAACAACCACTTATATGAAGAGATCAATTCTCCTGTTGGGTGTTCTTGCCGCCCTGTCGGCCGGAGCCCAGGAATCGAGAGGCATCTGCGGTAATACTGCTGCCGACCAGAAACTTTTTGAACAACGCCTGATTGACAATCTCGAAGCTGTTGAGGCCGGTCATGTTCATGAACGTGATGTTCAGTATGTACCCGTATTCTTCCACCTCGTTGGAGATGCCAGCGGAAATGGTCGTGTACGCGAGATAAAAGTGCTGGAACAACTTTGCGCCCTGAATACGGCCTACGAGCCGATGGGTATTCAGTTCTACCTGAGTCCGCACCCGACGCTCGGCCTTTTTGACAAGACAATTAACAACGCTAACGTTTATTCCAACCAGAACAATACGTTTCTGATGAATACAAAGCGTCATCAGAATGCGATAAATTATTTCATCACTGATGTGGCAGCCTCAGGCAATACGGGCCCTGGTATAGTGCTGGCCTATTACTCTCCGCTTCAGGACTGGATTGTAAGCCGCCGCGACCAGATCAACGGTCTGGCTAACAACAGCACCATACCGCACGAGACAGGCCACTTTTTCAGCCTTATGCATCCTTTCCTGGGTTGGGAAAGCTCCAGTGGATTTGGTCCTGGCTCCACAGGTTGGCCGGTAGCACCCGTAATTGCACCTGACGGGGTGGCAACCGAGCGCCAGGATGGTACCAATTGTGCTACAGCAGCCGATCGCATCTGTGATACGGGCCCCGACTACAAATTTGCCTTCCTGCAGGCAGGCTGCAATACCTACAATGGCGGTGCGAAAGACCCGCTGGGTGTGGTTGTTGATCCGCTCGAAAACAATACCATGAGTTACTTTGATGGTTGCTCTTCCTACTCGTTTACCCCCCTGCAGGCAGCAGCCATGCAGGCCGATCTGAACAGTGCAGCCAGAAATTACCTGGATAACAGTTTCTCACCGGCATCAGTGTCTTTCACAACACCAACCGATTTGCTGGTTTCTCCTGTTTCCGGCAGTACGGTACAGTTCTTCAACGCTGTCCAGCTCGCCTGGAACGCAGTTGACGGGGCGACGCACTATCTGGTTGAAGTGGATATCATTCCCACTTTCGCCACCGCCAATGTGAAGACCTATATCACTACCGGCACCTCACTGGCGCTGAACGATCTGGTGGGCAGCGAAACCTACTACTGGCGCGTGAAGCCGTTCAATCAGTATTACACTTGCGCAGTACCACGCTCGCGCAACTTCAAGACACCTGCAGCAGCCTCTGCAGTAGCCGACATCAACGGTCTGCAGGCGTGGCAGGTAATCCCCAACCCGGTTGAAGCCGGTCATGCAGAGTTGCGTGTAAATACAGCCAACGGACTGGAAGCCAATGTCTATATAGTTGACATGGCTGGCAGGATGTTGCGCAACCTGAACAATGTAACTTTCGCACCTGGTTCAGCAACTATTGAACTGCCCGTTGAAGGACTCACCAACGGATTCTATTTCGTGGTGCTCGACGATGGCAAAGGTCGCGATACCCGCAAACTGGTGATTGCCAACTAGGTTCGCAAGATAAAAATGTTCAAAAAAAAAGCCCGGTCGCATTGCAGCGACCGGGCTTTTTTTTGAACATTATCAGGAAGAAATCAACTTCCTTTTTCCCTCACATATACTTCCTGGTCCTTGTACTTTGAAGGGCATTTCAGCAGCATTTCTGAAGCCTGAAATACATCGCCTGACATTTCACCGGTCAGAACAATGGATTCAGAGCGTTCAAAGTCCTGAGGCTTGGCAGCGTGCAGTTCAACCTTTTTTACCTGACCAGCTTCATCGCGAAGCCAGAAAGACAGGAAATCAGGGTTTTTTACCGGGTCGTAGTCAACAGGTTGATCCTTCACAAGCGTACCAACGAGTTTGACACGATCGCCGTTTTGTGCAGCCTGCGCAAAGTTGGCGTACGTGGTTACATCCTTGCTCGCCGAAATCAGGATAGATACTGCGGCGGCAATCACGAGAATGGCAATAATGTGGGTTTTTTTCATAGAGAGTGTATGCAGGGTATTTTGAGTAGCTGCATATCCGCTGCAAAGTTAAGGGTAAAGCAAACAGAAAGGCAACAAACAATCGCTAAAGAGTTGGTTTTTTACCGCCTTTCAGAAAACCCTGAATAGATGTGAGCGTGTCCCACTGACCATCGGCAGCGAGTTTGGCCTGCGATGGCCAGGTGCCCGGATTGTGCATAGCCAGTTGGGGGCCTGCAGTTGCCAGAATTTCACTCAGGCGGGTCACTTCCGTTTCCGACAGATGTTTGTATGTACGGATACCATACTGATTCAGCAGCATCTGAATTTTAGTCCCGATACCTTCAATGACAGTCAGGTCATCGTGCTCCTCGGGAGCTGGTGCGGTCACTGGAATAGGTTCTGCGGTATCAGCCGGTGCTACAAACAGCAATGATTCTTTTTCGGATGGGACTTCACTGACAGTCTCAACCGCGACCATGTCGGTCTCTTCCAGAAATACTGTTTTAGTTGAGGCCTGCGGTTCGTTACCAAGATGGGGGAGCGGCATTTCCTGTACCTCCTCGGTTTTCACCGACTGAACTTCATCCGGATCAGCAGAGGATGATTCGTTTACCGGAGCCGCTGTACTGGCGGTTTTGTATGAATCGGGCAGTTCGAGCGG
>JBEGNB010000006.1:0-18936 GCA_041182785.1 Bacteroidota bacterium | reverse complement strand
GTTCTGACTCGGATGCCGCAGCTACATCCGGTTTCAGCGCCGACGCCGTGGCTCGCCCTTCTCCGCCATATTACGACTTTACTTATGGAAGAGGCAAGGCCGGTGGTTATCCGGCTACAACGATGACTCAGCAGGCTGCTCTGCGTTACTGCCAGTGGCTGTCAGATAAAACCGGCGATTTCTATCGTCTGCCAACAGAAGCAGAGTGGGAATATGCCTGCAGGGCAGGTACGACCACCGCATGGCACTGGGGTAACGACCCGGCGAAAGCAGGTGAATATGCCTGGTTTTACGACAATAGTTCAGGATCTTATCAGAAGGTTGGCTCAAAAAAGCCCAATCCATGGGGTTTGTATGACATGCACGGCAATGTGATGGAATATTGTCTGGATTTTTATGCAACCGACTACTTCTCCAGACTTGATTCCTCATCGGTCAACCCGATGATTCCGCCTGTTAAAAAATATTCCAGAACCCTGAAAGGTGGCTGTTTTGAGGACTATACCGCGGCGTTACGCAGTGCAGCGCGTCGTAAAAGTGATCCCAAATGGCAGGCACGTGATCCGCAGATACCCAAAAGCAAGTGGTGGAACCCTGAATCTCCCTTCGCCGGATTCCGACTGGTAAAAGAGGTCAACACAAAGAGTAAATCCGAACGCGATGCGTTCTTCGAAAAATGGATCCGGGACTGACTGCCTTGTCTGATTCCGACATCGAATAATTGCACTTAAAACAATTGCACAACCATGAGTAAAACTTCCAGACGCGATTTCCTCAAAACATCAACGATGCTGACAGGCGGTGCCATGCTCAGTTCAATGCCGCTATCCCAGGCTGCCAACAGTTTAGTGGACGACACCATCAAAGTAGCACTCATAGGATGTGGCGGTCGCGGTACTGGTGCCGCATTGCAGGCACTCATGACCAAGCAGAATGTCAGGCTTGTTGCCATGGCCGATGCATTCAGACACCGCCTCGATGATGCTTACAAAAGTCTGACAGCAGACGATCTGACCGACTCGCTCGGTGTGGAGGGTAGTGTGAAAAACCGCGTGGATGTCCCGGAAGAGCGCAGATATGTAGGTTTCGATGCCTATAAAAAGGCGATGAAACATGCAGACGTGGTTATCCTCACCACGCCTCCCGGATTCAGACCGGCACATTTCAGTGAAGCGGTTGCTCAGGGGAAACAGATTTTCATGGAAAAACCGGTAGCTGTTGATCCGGCAGGAATCAGGCAGGTACTGGCTGCTGCAGAAGAGGCAAAAAAGAAAAAACTCAATGTGGTGGTAGGCTTGCAGCGCCATTATCAGACAGTTTACCGCCGCTGGGTGGAAAAGCTGCAGGAGGGAGTTATCGGCGATATTATGGCATCGCGCGTTTACTGGAATATGGGTGCCCTGTGGGTACACCCCCGTAAACAGGGTCAGACAGAAATGGAATATCAGATGGATAACTGGTATTATTTCACCTGGCTTTGCGGCGATCATATTGTCGAGCAACATGTCCATAATCTGGATGTTTCCAACTGGGTCAAGCAGGCATACCCTGTCAAGGCTTACGGAAGCGGGGGGCGTCAGGTGCGTATCGGAAAAGATTACGGTGAAATTTACGACCACCATGTGGTAGAGTTTGAATACGCCGACGGATCAAGGATGTTCAGTCAGTGCCGGCAGATTCCCGGAACAAAAGACGCTGTAACCGAAGGGTTTCACGGTACAAACGGTACGGCCCCCTGGCCCGGAAAAATATTGACACGCAGCGGTCATACAATCTGGGAGCACGACAGCAAGAATGACGGAAATCCTTATCAGATCGAGCATGATGAGCTTTTTGAGGCAATTGCAAAAGGTGAATTCAAATTCGCCGATGCAGAGAATGCCGCCAAAAGCACTATGACTGCCATTATGGGCCGTCTGGCAACTTACTCCGGACAGGTAATCGAATGGGATGCCGCCATGAAATCGGAAATCATACTGGCTCCCGAAAAACTTGCATGGGATGCCCTTCCCAAAGTGTTGCCCGGGACCGACGGACTATACCCTTGTTCCGTACCGGGTGTCACAAAAGTTATATGAAAAAACTGATAATCATGCTGTTATACCTTCAAACGGGTATAACAGCATGGACTCAGAACCGATTTGAATTCAGCCACCCCCAGATGGGAACGGTATTCAGGCTGGTGTTCTACTCAAATCAGGACTCATCAGATGCGAATGCGCTGGCCAAAACTGTCTTTGACAGAATTGATACGCTGAACGCACACTTCTCCGACTGGCTACCCGAAAGTGAACTTAATATGCTTTGTCAGAAAGCCGGAGCGAAGGGGTGCTGCAGGGTATCTACCGATCTCGCTGATATTCTTCACAAGTCGGTCGTCTGTGCCAGGCAAAGCCGGGGAGCTTTTGATGTTACTGTAGGGGCGCTCACGAGGCTCTGGCGCCGTTCCAGGAATTTGAAGGAACTTCCGGAGCCCGGACGTATTACTTTGGCGCTTGAGACGGTTGGCTGGAGAAATATAAGCGTTTATCAGGGCAGGTCATGCGTGCGCCTGCGTAAAAAAGGAACCATGCTCGATCTAGGTGGTATCGCACAGGGTTGGACTGCCGATGATTGTCTGGATATCCTTCGAAAGAACAGTGTCACAATGGCTTTGGTAGATGCAGGTGGAGATATCGCGCTGGGTGAACCTCCACCGGGTAAGGATGGATGGCAAATTGAAGTGCCCTCGGCGAACGGTAGCAGACTTATGACGCTGAAAAATTGTGGTGTCACTACCTCCGGCGCCACCTACCGATATCTCGAACTGGACGGAAAGCGGTATTCTCACATAGTTGATCCTCGGTCCGGTCAGCCGCTTACTCACCGAACGCAGGTAACAGTACTCGCAGAAAACGCTACAACTGCTGACGCGTGGGCTACTGCCATATCCGTTATGGGAGAGAAAGGGTGGCAAAAACTGAAAAGAAAACCCGAAATCAAAGTCTGGATAACTGAATCGCCACTTTAAATGATTATTCAATGAAAAGAAGAAATTTCCTTCGCAACAGCCTGATTGGTGCAGCCGCCCTGGCTTCCAGTCCGGCCAGTCTCACAGCAGAAGAAGCAACCCCCAATGCCACGGCAACCCCGTTCAGGCTCAAATATGCGCCTCACGACGGGATGTTCAGGCACTCTGCCGGTGATGACATCCTGGATCAGTTGAGATTCATGGCGGATCAAGGCTTTGAAGCCTTTGAAGACAACGGCATGTCGGGCCGCGATACCGCTACCCAGGAAAAAATGGCTGCACTCATGAGCCGTCTGAATATTCAGATGGGTGTTTTTGTGGCACACAAAATATACTGGACCGAGCCCAATCTGGCAAGTGGCAATACCGACAAGAGGAAAGAGTTTCTCGAAGATATCAGAAAATCTGTTGAAATCGCCAAAAGAGTGAATGCCAGGTGGATGACCGTTGTGCCAGGTTTCAAGGACCTCCGGCAGGATATGGGTTTCCAGACCGCTCACGTTGTCGAGTCTTTGAAACAGGCCTGTGATATTCTGGAGCCTCATGGACTGGTCATGGTACTTGAACCGCTGAATTTCAGAGATCACCCGGGGCTTTTCCTCACCGATGTGCCACAGGCACATGCAATATGCAAAGCTGTTGACAGCCCGTCTTGCAAAATTCTGTACGACATTTATCATGCCCAGATTCAAATCGGAAATATTATTCCGAACATTGATGCGGCATGGGATGAAACGGCCTACTTCCAGATTGGCGACAATCCAGGGAGAAAAGAGCCAACCACAGGAGAAATCAATTACAAAAATGTGTTCAGACATATTCATTCCAAAGGGTTTACCGGTATTCTTGGAATGGAACATGGCAACTTTTTCCCGGGCAAGGACGGTGAACTGTCGCTTGTAAAATCTTACCGGGAAGTTGATTCATTTTAACTTAATATGAAATATCTGTACCAACTGCACAGATATTTCTCTTTTCAAGGCGGTTAACTGCGTACATTCGCACCGATTTTATGAATCTCACTGCCATATCCATCAAACGCCCTTCGTTAATCATTGTGGCGTTCACCGTACTGACCTTTATGGGGGCGGCGAGCTATTTCCGTCTCCCTATCGAACTTGTACCCAAATTCAGCGCTCCGGTAGTCACTATCATTACCATTTATCCCGGTGCATCGCCCGGCGAAGTGGAAAATGCCGTCAGTAAGCCGATAGAGGACGCTGTATCATCCGTACAGGGAATCAGCCAGATACAGGTGGGATCGCAGGAGAGCTCCTCATTCATCGCGATTGATTTTGAGCAGTCGGTTGATCTCGACAAGGCTGTACAGGAGATGCAGCGCAAAATCAACCAGTTACAGGCTTCTTTACCCAAAGAGGTGCGCCCCCCGGTGATTAACAAATTCGCACTTGACGAACTTCCGATTGTCAAGCTGGCAGTTTCTGCCAATCTTGCCGGTACTGATTTTTATGACCTGGTTAAAAACAGGGTGGTATCCGAAATCTCACAGGTAAAGGGTGTTGCTCAGGTAAATGTACTCGGTGGCGAAGAGCGTGAAATCAAGATCAATATCTCCAGTACTCGTCTTGAACAGTATGGACTGTCGCTATTGCAGGTGGCTCAGGCGGTACAGACTGCCAATCTGGATTTTCCCACGGGCAAGGTAACGGGTGAGGAGAGTCAGATGCGTATCCGTCTTGCGGGCAAATTCCTCGACATAGAAGATATCAGGAATCTAGTAGTGGGTAAAAGCCGCTTTGGTTCCTCCATTTTTCTGAAAGACATTGCCGAGGTACAGGATGGTGTCAGAGATCCCGATATGGTTTGTCGCTATGACGGCACACCCGCAGTAGGTATTACCATCAGAAAGCAGGGAGACGCCAACGCTGTGGAGATGTCGAGGAAGGTGCTTGAAAAGCTCGCCATACTGGAAGGAGCATACTCCGCTCAGGGACTGAAGTTCGAAGTTGTTGCCAATAGCAGCACGTTCACGGAAAAAGCTACCACCGCTGTACTGGAAGACCTGGGACTGGCCATATTGCTGGTGGCTCTGGTAATGTTACTGTTCCTGCACAGTATGCGGAATGCTGCCATCGTACTGGTGTCTATTCCTACCTCTGTCATCAGTACCTTCCTGATGATGAATGTTTTCGGATATTCTCTCAACCTGATGTCGCTTCTGGGTCTGTCGCTCGCAATCGGTATTCTGGTGGATGATGCTATTGTGGTGATCGAGAATATATACAGGCATCTGGAGATGGGCAAGAACAGGGTGCAGGCCAGCTACGATGGCCGCATGGAAATCGGCTACACGGCAATCAGTATTACGCTGGTTGACGTGGTGGTGTTCCTCCCCATCGTTTTCAGTTCGGGAATTGTCCCGAACCTCCTGCGTCAGTTCTGTATGACAGTGGTAACCTCAACGCTGATGTCGTTGCTTGTGTCTTTTACGCTGGTTCCGTGGCTGACTTCCAGACTTGGCAAGTTGCACAAATTCAAGGGAAATAATGTTGCCGGGAAGATCATAGTGAACTTTGAAGCATTTCTCGATCGTATCTCTGACGGGTTCGTACAGCTACTCACTCTGGCGCTTCGCAATTCCTTTTCAAAAGTTCTCACACTGGCACTCGCCATCGGGCTTTTCGGAGCATCGTTTGGCCTGATCAGCTCCGGGCTGATTGGAAGTGCATTCATGGATAACGGTGAACGCGGCGAATTCATCGTTGAAATAGAAATGCCAAAGGATGCCTCTCTGGCTCAAACCGATGCCACCACGAAAAGAGTGGAATCATGGCTCAGGGAACAGGAGCACGTGATGCACACCTTCGCTTCTGTGGGGTACAGCAACAAACTGTTCGGTCAAAGTTCTCCGTATGTAGCCGAAGTACAGGTGTTTCTGTCACCCTTCGGTCAGGGAAGAACAGAGTCCACTCAGGTTTATGCCCGTAAAACAAAAGTAAAACTCGAGGAAATCGTCGCAGGCGCACGCATACGCGCAAACCCCATTGACATCCTCGGTCTCTCGGTTATGCCAATCGAGGTAATGCTGAATGGCCCCGATCTCGACAGCCTGCTCGCTCTGTCGGAGCGGGTACGTCGTGAAATGGAAATGGTGAACGGTTGCGTGGAGATAGCAGCCTCTGTGGAGCCGGGCAATCCGGAGGTGAAGGTAGAAGTCAACCGCCAGCGTATGGCCGACAATGGCCTCGCTATGGCACAGGTGGGCCTTACGCTTCAGACAGCTTTTAATGGCAATACGGATGCCAAGTTCCGCTCCGGGGATTACGAATATCCTATCAGAATCGGACTTGATGCCTTCAACCGGCGAAGCGCCGAGGATATCAGAAATATTTCGTTCGTCAACCCGCTCGGAAGTACTGTTTACCTGAAACAATTTGCCGAGGTAAGAGAAGATGCAGCTCCCACCCGCCTCGAACGACGCGACCGGATGCCGTCGGTTAAACTCAGCGCACAGGTAATCGGCCGCCCGAAGGGTACCGTGGGCCGTGAGGTAAAAGCCAGAGTGGATGCGCTGTCGCTGCCAACAGGAACACAGGTCAAGTACGGCGGTGACCTCCGGCTTCAGCAACAGGGCATAGGTACAATGGGATTCGCTCTGTGGACATCCCTGCTACTGGTTTACCTGATTATGGTAGCACTGTATGATAACTGGATATATCCGCTCGTCGTGCTTGTCTCCATACCGCTGGCAGTCATTGGTGCATTCCTCGCACTGGCACTGGCCGGCGAAAACCTCACGGTATTCACCGGTCTCGGACTGCTCATGCTGGTCGGACTTGTGGGGAAAAATGCCATTCTGGTGGTGGATTTTGCCAACCAGTTGCGCGACAAGGGGGTGCCTCTCCGCGAAGCCCTGCTCGAGTCAACAAGGCTCCGATTCCGTCCGGTACTCATGACCAATATAGCCATGGTAATTGGTCTGCTCCCCATTGCTTTCGCACAGGGTTCGGGTTCCGACTGGAAAAATGGCCTGGCCTGGGCAATCATAGGAGGCCTTAACTCCTCCATGCTGCTTTCGCTGATAGTAGTTCCTGTGGTTTTCTGGGGCTTCGATCGTGGCCTCGAAAAACTCGGTATAGGAAAAAGTAAAAAAATAGATCTGAACGAGTAGCCGCCGGCGTCTGTCGTCTTTTTGGGCCTTTCAATTGACTTCTTCGGTGAGTTGGCCGAAATACCCGGTGGATACGTCCAAGGAGTAATAATTTCGCATCACTTATAAAAAAAGCGAAAAATGATTCTCTCTGTACAGCATGTGGTGAAAACCTACGGAACCTATAGGGCCGTTGATGATGTAAGTCTGGAAGTGCCCAAAGGTACTGTATTCGGTATGCTGGGGCCGAATGGTGCCGGTAAAACCTCACTTATACGGATGATCACCACCATCACGGCACCGGACGAGGGCAAAATATACCTCGACGGAGAACTGCTGAATTCCCGTTCACCTGAAAAGGTCGGTTATATGCCGGAAGAAAGGGGACTGTATAAAAAAATGAAGGTGGGGGAGCAACTCCTCTATCTGGCTCAGCTCAAGGGCCTCACAGAGAAGCAAGCCAAAGACGCCATAGACTATTGGCTGAACAGGTTTGAAATCGCCAGCTGGTGGGAAAAGAAGGTGGAAGATCTATCCAAAGGGATGCAGCAGAAAATTCAGTTCATCGCCACTATCCTTCACCGCCCCAGGCTCCTCATCCTCGATGAGCCTTTCACAGGGCTTGATCCTATCAATACCAACCTGATAAAAGACGAAATTCGTCTGCTGAACGAATCGGGCATAAGTATTATCTTCAGCACGCACAGAATGGAGCAGGTGGAAGAGATGTGCAATCACATTGTGCTGATCAACAAGGGCAGAAATGTACTCTACGGTGAGGTTCAGGCCATCAAAAAGCAGTATAAAAAGAATCTTTACACAGTAGAACTCGACGGAGTACTGCCCGACGGAGTACAGGTTCCTTTTCCTGTGGTCAAACAGGAAAAAGGTACGTACACCTTCAAACTTGACCGGGAAGAGGAAAGCAGTGACCTTCTCCGGTTTTTCCTCCAGCAGCCTGCAAGAATCGTACGATTCGAGGAAATTCTCCCTTCTTTCAACGAAATATTCATCCAAAGGGTGGCAGAAACGGAAATCACTGCCTGATAAACGCCATAAGTACGAGCTATGTCAAAACTGTCACTCATTATCAAGCGCGAATACCTCACGCGTGTCAGGAAAAAATCATTCATTATTGGTACCCTGCTTGCTCCGGTAGGATTACTCGTCTATATGCTGGTTATCGTCGGGCTCTCTGCCTATCAGGGAGGCGATGAGGTCCGGGTAGCTGTACTCGACGAGGCCGGAATGATCAAACAAATTCCCGATGAACGCGGCGTGCGATTTATACCTGCAGCCAATAAGAACCTCGATCAGCTGAAACAGGAGGTGATGGAACGCAAAATTGATGGCGTTCTACGGGTACCACCTCTGGCCAACTTCAAGCAGACAGATCACACGGTATATTATTACTCCGAAGATAAACTGGCACCCGAAAAAAGTGAACTGATTGAGCGCAGACTGGCAACCAAAATCCGCGACTTTAAAATGGATTCGCTTCATCTGGACGCCGAACAACTCAAACTGCTCGATTCCGAAGTCTCAATAGACCCGGAATCCCTGACGGGTGAAGACAAGGATGATCAGAGCAAATATACGGTGGGTGTTGGCCTGGCGATCGGTGGTATCATGACATTTCTGCTGTTCTTCATGGTACTGATGTACGGCCAGATGGTTATGCGATCTGTCATGGAAGAGAAAACAAACAGAATCGTGGAGGTGATTATGTCGTCGGTCAGGCCCTTCGATCTGATGATGGGTAAAATTGTCGGCGCCGGACTGGTAGGGCTTACGCAGGCAGTAGCCTGGGTTGTGCTAAGTGGAGCCGTTTCATTCCTCGTCCCCATGATTTTCGGTCTCGACGCCCCGCCTCCGGGTGCTATGGAAGGGGCCGGACAGGCTGATCCGGAAATGATACAGGATATGGCTACACGCGTCATGTCTGAATTGAGCAAACAAAACTGGTTACTGATAACTACCTCTTTCATCATCTTCTTCCTCGGAGGATACTTTATCTACGCTTCCATGTTTGCTGCTGTAGGATCGGCTATGGGCGACGACAGTGGTGAAGGTCAGGCACTGACACTCCCGGCCACGTTGCCGCTGATTCTTGCATTCTACATCGTGTCCATGGCAGGCTGGCGGAATCCCGATAGCGGTCTGATGGTTTTTGCATCTATTTTCCCGCTGTTTTCTCCAATTGCCATGCCATTCAGGATGGCCTTCAATCCGCCCTGGTATGAGGTGGCTCTTTCTATTGTTCTGGTATTGGCTACTGCAGTTCTCTTCGTCTGGCTGGCCGGCCGAATTTACAGGGTGGGTATTCTGATGTATGGCAAGAAGGTTACCCTGAAGGAAATCGGCAAGTGGCTGTTTTACAAGGGATAATCCGGAAACATACCATGAATTAAAAAACCGGATTTGTCCTTACTTGTCCAAATACTGGCAGTTTTGCCCGGATTAATAATCTGCTATCTGATTTTCAGGGTGGACAGGTACGAGCGCGAACCCCTCTGGGCAATGATACTGGCGTTTATTCTGGGTGTTCTGGCAACAGTTCCCTCTGTGTTATTGCAGCATTCATCAGGCATAACTCCTTTGCCACCTGAACCGGGACTTGTTTTCATACTCGGTGCGTCCTTTGGCGTAGTGGCAATCACTGAGGAAGTATTCAAATGCCTGGCTTTTTACCTGGGCATTTTCAATCGTCGTTTCTTCAACGAACCGCTGGATGGTATTGTTTATGCCGTTGTATTGGCCATGGGCTATGCAACAGTGGAAAATCTGTTGTATGCCGCGGCGTACGGAATCAATACAACTATTCTCAGAGCGTTTACGGCTGTTCCGGCACATCTAGTTTTTGCTATCGTGCAGGGCTACTACCTGGGGCGTGCAAGATTCATGCCAGAGCAAAAATGGCAATTGATAATCAAAGGGTTATCTATTTCGATTGCGCTGCATGGCGCTTACGACTTTCTGGTCATGCAACAACTGTCGGGCGGCCTGTCAATGCTGGGGGCCGTATCCGTTTATATCTGTCTGTATTATTGCGAACCACTGATACGGGAGCACCTTGAAAACTCTCCGTTTCGGGCCTGACCACTAGCGTTTTTTCCCCGTATCCTCAAGCAGCAAGGTCACTCCGGAAATACCCGGCAGCGGACTGGTTCTTGTGAACTGCTCCAGTGTAATTTTATAATCGCCTTTTTCATTGAAATAGACGTTATTCTGCAGCATTGTTCGCAGTGTGCACTTTCCGCCGGAACGTTTTCCGACCGGGTTACCCAGGTTGTCAAAAAAATCGAAGGAACGCATTCTCTCAACTCGCTTGCCACCCGGGAAGGTGGTGTACAATTTCAGATACAAATTTTGAGCAGGGAAAGTGTCAGCGTGTTCAAATTCGGCATACAGGTTATAGAGTGCCGACGTGTCAGCAACCGAAATGCTATACTCGAGGGTATCGGAATAGGCCCAGCTGTTATTGGGAATTGCTTTTCTCTCTTTGTAAATGAATGTGTCCTGACAGGCGACAAACGATATCGTGGTCAGCAAAGAAATGAGAAATGCAGTATGAAATGAAGTTTTTATCATCTTTTTCAGCGTTGATGTTCAGTTGAGCCTTGCTACCATGATTCCCGACTGGCCCGGTTGTGCAAGTACATATTCTGCCAGCGGCTGACCGCTGATTATTACTTTTTTAGCCAGTGATGAGGCGTGCAGCAGGTGAATCCGATTCCCCTTTCTGACGGCAAACCCCTGATGGGCAACATCCAGATCCGGTTTTACGGATGTCAGACATATAATATCGCCATCCTGAATCAGGTGTTCCATACCAATAATTTCGTGCTGGGGGATGTAATACCACTGATGGGCGTTAATCCTTTTTTCTGCATTACGGATGTCTCGCAGGGTCTCTTCATCGCTTATCTTCGGGTATTTGTGCGGGCGCGCAGATATGTAGCCCACCTTTTTTTCGTAAGGCCGGCCTCCCAGATCTTTTGTCAGATCCCTCATCAATCCGGATTTTTCAGCCTGCAGAAGCCATCCGGTGAAGTAGTGTATTCTTGATCCGTATCCGTCAATGATACCTCCCCAGTACCTCATTCCCCTGATCTGACGCGCCATGCTCTCCATGCTGTCGTCGTCGGTAAGGGAAATTGCCAGACAGTTTTCCATGAAGGTCCAGCAGTCGAGCTCCCGGAGATTGACGGTAAGCACTTCTCCCTGATTTCGGTCGAGCACGCCTGTCACATAAGGTGCGCCCAGAAAGGACTTTGCAACTGACAGGCAGCGATTTGCCACCGGGGCGTCAGCTTCTGCAAACCGGCGCTTCTCAAGAAAAACCGATGTGTCGGCTGAGGTGGCGACATATTCAATTTTGTCAGAAGGGCCTCCTGTTTGCCATGCAGCCAGTGTGATGGCCAGGGAAGCAGTCAGGAGGAGCAGAACTTTACTGTACTTTACCATTAAAAAAGGGGGTTACATGGATGAAAGTTTATCGCGGATGAAGCCTGAAATGACCTCCAGCCCTCTGTCAAAACTCTGGTTATTATTGATGACGATATCAGCCTCATCTTTGTAAGGCTGAATATAACGCTCGAAGGAGGGCAGAACATGGTACTGATACTGGTACAGAACGTCCTCAATCGGGTATCCTCTTTCAATTTGATCCCGCACAATACGTCGTATAACCTTGAGGTTTTCCTTCGCATTAATGAACACCTTCAGATGGAGAAATGGCTGAATTTTCCTGAAATGAAGCACGAACAGGCCTTCAATGATAATCACCGGAGCCGGGTTGAAAGTGAGTATCCGCGGTTCTACATTCGGGTTGTTGAAAACGTGTTCTTTCTTTTGTACCACCTGTCCGCCAATCAGTGACTGGATATCCCTTTTGAATCCTTTTTTGTCGAAAGATTGTGGCAGGTCAAAATTGTGCCTGCCTTGTTCATCCTGATGCTGCATGTCTCTGGGCAGGTAATAATCATCCTGAGACACGATGCAAACCTCTGATTCCGTGAACTGCTCTCTCAGTCTTCTGACGAAGCTTGTTTTACCGCTTCCACTGCCGCCACAGATGCCAATAACGTATGGAGTCATTACTTTTTTGTTTTGTTGAACGTAATTCAGTTGCGAATGTATGTTATCTGCTGAAATTTTTTTGATAACCGATCGGTTAGCGTACTTTTCGCCCTGAAAAACACAACTAACGATGACTGGTTTCCTGGGTATTGTTCTTATTCTTGGTCTGGCGTATCTGCTGTCCAACAACCGCAAGGCTATTAACTACCGCACGGTCGGTATGGGCCTCCTGCTTCAGACGGTACTTGCCGTCTTCATCCTGAAAGTTCCTTTGGGAAAAATGATGTTCGAAAAACTGGGGCAGGCTGTTACCAAAGTACTCAATTTCAGCGACGATGGGGCGCAGTTCGTATTCGGCATTCTGGCCGATCAGGTAGCATTCGGCAATGTACTGGCTGCAACAGCCGCCAACCCCGAAATCGGCCCTCAGCCCTGGAATACCGACAGTCTTGGAAATCCGGCCTTCTACGGAGGCTTCATATTCTTCTTCAAGATTATCCCGACAATCATTTTTGTAGCCTGCCTGGTGAATATTTTCTACCACCTTGGCATCATACAGCGCGTGGTGGAAGTGCTGGCAAAGGGTATGAATTTTTTCATGCGCGTTAGCGGTGCCGAATCGCTCAGCAATATCTCCAGTGCGTTCGTCGGGCAGGTAGAGGCTCAGATTATGATTAAACCCTATCTGCGGGGTATGACCATGTCGGAGCTCATGGCCTCCATGACCGGCAGCTTTGCCTGTATCGCAGGCGGTGTGATGGCAACCTACATCCTTTTCGGTGTCAAGGCAGAGTATCTGATTGCAGCGAGTATCATGGCCGCTCCGGGAGCTTTGGCTATTGCCAAGATTATGCACCCTGAAACGGAGCCATCCGAGACAAAGGGGGTTGTCAGACTGAAAGTGGGCAAGGAGCACTCCAATATTGTAGATGCCATTTCTGCCGGCTGTTCTGATGGACTCAAGGTAGGCCTGAATGTACTGGCTATGTTGGTGGGCTTTCTCGCACTGATTGCCCTGATTAATTTTCTGCTTCTCAAAGTAGGTGGTTCAATGAATTATATCGGTCTGACCAAAGATGTACTCTTCGGCTGGGATCCGTGCACACTCAGCCTGAATACTGTTCTGGGCAGTCTGTTCTCGGTTTTTGCCTGGTCAATGGGCGTACCCTGGGCAGAAGCTACGCAGGCGGGCGCACTCATGGGCACGAAACTGGTAGCCAATGAATTTGTAGCGTATCTGCAACTCAAGGATATCATTGCTTCAGAAGCACTTTCACCCAAAACAATCGCAATCGTCAGTTTTGCACTCTGCGGTTTTGCCAACTTTGGCTCGGTAGGTATTCAGATTGGCGGTATTTCCGCGCTGGAACCCTCCAGGAGGGCCGATCTGGCCAAACTCGGGTTCCGTGCCCTGATAGCAGGCACACTGGCATCCTATCTTTCTGCAACACTTGCCGGACTGATGTTTTAACCGATTTCAGGAAACATGAAGATTTTTTGTATTGGCAGAAACTACGTTGATCACGCCAAAGAGCTCAACAATCCGGTTCCTACCACGGAGCCACTCATATTTATGAAGCCCCCCACGGCACTGCTAATCAGCAACAGGCCGTTCTATCACCCCGATTACAGCAACAATATTCACTATGAGGGAGAAATTGTGCTTCGCATCTGTAAGAATGGTCGTTCGGTTCAGCCCGAATTTGCCTCCCGCTACTATGATGCTGTTGCTTTCGGGATTGATTTCACTGCCCGTGATATTCAGGACAGACTAAAGGCGAAAGGACAACCCTGGGAAATTGCCAAGGGATTTGATCGCTCGGCACCGCTCAGTAAATTTGTCCCGCTCACCGACCTGAAAAATCCGGCAGCTATTGATTTTCAACTCCTGAAGAATGGAGAGGTAGTTCAGCATGGTAACACAAAGGATCTTATTTTCTCTTTTGATACGCTGATCTGCCACATTTCGCGCTATTTCACGCTACACACGGGCGATTATGTGTTCACGGGTACGCCCGCGGGCGTGGGCCCCATACAAATCGGCGATACGCTCGACGGTTACATCGAAGGACAACACCTGCTGCAGTGCAGGATAAAATAGTTTTTCAGACTCACGCTACCTCTTGCAGTGGGTCGAACCTGACTTTCGGTGCAGCCTGCTTTCCGATATGCTCGCCCAGCATCCGGTACGCCTCAAACTGCACCTCGTCGAAAAACTGGTCGGTCGTACTGTGGTGAGGGAAATGCGGGTTCTTTTTGTGGTAGTTCAGTACAAATACCGGTGCCGGTGTGTTCGCATCGTGCTGTCCGGATTCCTTCTCTTCGCTGAAAACCTCGCGCATGACGTCGGGTGAGCCTATAGAAGACTTCATGTAAATCAGTTGACCTTTCTTGATGCTTTGCTTTGTGCCTCCGTCGGCGGTCCTTACAATGTCATTATAGGTTATTGTTCCCACTGCGACACTCGATGGACTGTAACATGTGCCATGCGGACCTTCAACGGGTATTAATCTGGTGAGATCAATGGATATATCTGCGTTGTAAACCGATTTGGCCAGTCTGACGGCCTGATTGAAGGAGTCGAATGAAAATTCGCCATCTTCTTCAAAATCAGCTACCACAATCGTACAGCACTGGCGCTGGATGAGGGGCAGCAAACCGAGATTATCGCCTGTATGCCCGCCATCAGAGACATAAATTCTGGGACTGTTCGTTCCCAGGCTTCCGGTCAGTTCCTTGCCAATATAATACAGCCAGAACGGATTCCGATGGCACCAGTTGGCCCAAAGTCTTTTAATCTTTACCTTCCAGCCGGAACTCGATTCTTGCCGGAGGAACTGTTCATTCATCTGTCTCCTCTTGAAAAATGATTTGGGGTTGTCTATCCAGTAGCCCGTCCTGAAATTGAACAGCGTCATGTAAAAATTGGAGGCTGCAAACCCCAGGGGCCCCATGCCGCTGGATACCGCTGCCGCCGAAATAGCCATTGCCGTACTTAATTTTGCAGAACCATAGTGATAGTCGCTGGTACTGGCGTATCCGGTTGAGCGGGAGCCGATATAAAACTTGGAAAAAATGAAATGTTCACTTTTCAGCGTCTTGGCTGAAAGGTCGTGCGATCCCTGCATGTTCAGCGCTGTCAGCAGCAGGTGATAGGGAGCCTTGTAACTGCCCTCCCCAAGGTCTGCCAGCCTGATATCTTCATGGTTTCTCATGGTTACCCGTTGCAGACTGTTTCTGCCGGCAGGAGATGAGACGGGAGAAGAGACCTTGCCAATTGTTCTCAAATATGCTTCCGACAGACGATCCCGGTAAAAAAAATGGAGAGAGGTATCATTGGCATTCACCACAAATCCCAGAAATACGAGCAACAGGGAGCCGCCAAGGAACAGGAAAAAGAGCAGGGCTGTTCTCGCATTGCCGGGAAATAAACTTTCCATGCCGGGCGATTTAACATACAGCCACTCTTCAAAATTGAGTATTCCCACTGAAACCCAGGCAAAAGCGAGTCCCGTGAACAAAAATATGGTCATGTTCAACAGTGGATTCTGAAGCCGTTTCATCAGATTGGAAATCATCCCTTTTTTATCGGCAAAAGACTGTACAGTGAAGTAGTACGCTGCTGCCACAGGTAACAGGGATAAAGACAGCTTCAGAGCAATACCGTGTTCGCCGAACAACAATACAATCGCCAACGGGAAAATTACGGTGACCAGAATCATCAGGAGTGCTCCCCCCTGCATCCCTGAATAAAATGAGCGGTACAGCCATCCACTCACTTTCTCGTGATTATGCGAGTTGATGAAATACATGTTGACCAAATGCAGCGCGACGTACAAACCGACTGAAAAGCACAGCGGGAGAGCTAACATCACGAAGAAATTGAAATCCGGATTCAGCCTCGTCATGCAGGCAGTAGTAACGTAAGCAATAAAGGGCACCGCAATCAGTCCGATAATGAAGAAACTTCTGATTAGCGGACTTTCCAGCAGGTCGAGCATATCCTGCTCCGGCTTTCTTTCATACATCCGGCCTTTGTCGGGGTTGCCTTCCTGTATGTTTTGTTCGTCCTGCTCCTGTTTAATAACCTTGAAAGGTATTCTGTGGGCCCACCAAAGGAAGAAAAAAGCAGTAACAGAACCGACCAGTCCGAAAAGGAGTGCCAGCATCCAGTTTGCCCTGACCCCCATCCAGATCATGTATAACTGAGGCTCCAGTTGATTTTTAACCCACAGGCTCAACTGTTCGTATGTACTTACCGGCTGCCTGGATTTCAGCAACTTGTCAAGTGGCTTGTAATAGCTGCCGGTATCAATTTTCGGTTGTTCCGACGGTATTTCTTTCCCTGTATTTATCCATTTTTCACTGTCCAGTCTGAACTCGGCAAGACGCAGTGAATCGTTGTATGCCTGTAATTTGCTGGCCATTGGTGCGGGTTCCCGCAGTACTTTCATGAAATTTCCTCCCGACATCACCGACAGAAGCAGGTGGTGCAGTACCACTACTGTACAGAGAACCATCAGGAATATGGAAACATTGGTGACCACACCACCAAAAACAGCACCAACCAGTCTGTGCAGATCCCAGTCTTTGATGCTTCTGTGCGGCGCCAGATACTCACCGTGCTGACGCAGGTGCATCAGTTGCTGCCTGGCATTCAGTCTGGCTTTTTCTGCCTCTTCATATTCATACACCTCGTTGGTAAAGGGAGAGTTGTGTTCCTCCAGTCCGTAATCCGACACATTGAAGCGACGGTTGTTATTCCTGATTTCATCCGGGGCATTTTTCTTGGTGCGCACCTCCGGCTCTCTGCTTAACAGCGAACTCAGACAGGAACCAATATATCCGCCTCCCGAAACGGTACTCATATAGTCCAATCGCTTCATTACCCCCTCTCTGATAAATGCCTGTATCATCCCTAATCCAAGGGTGGCTGAGCGAATACCACCACCCGAGATACAGATACCTGTCAGATTATCTCTGCGGACAGGCTCCTCAATCCCGTTTGCCAGACGATGCTCTTTCAGGTAATGCTCCGTTTCGCAACGGATAACATCTTCTGTCCTGTTCAGGTAGGGTGGTAGTACCGGTTTTTCTTTATTGCTCATATTATGGCACGATTAGAGGGCCAAGATAGGCAAATAACGTGTTGTTTAGATATGTCAGTATTTATCCGATATCCGGCAATCTGATCGCTTTGCCGACTGCCCCAGCCTGTAAAATGATATTTTTTGTCAGTAACACGACCTGAATGTCGCAAGACACTAACTTTTTAATGCACCTATCTGATTTTGCCCGTAAATTTGTGCCGCAAATGGCAAGCAAGTCACTAAAAGCAATCGTTTGGCTTTGGGCCCTCACGTTATCCGCCTCCACGATGGGTGTGAGCGTGCAGCAGATTTATTGCTATTGCATGGGGCAAACAACGGTAGGTATCTTTGAAGCCGAAGATGCTTGCGCTTCCCGTCCGGAGGAAAATGCCTGTTGCAGAAAATCTGTCCGCTCCTGCTGCTCCAAACCGGAAAAAAGTGAATCCGGTCACGGTTGCACCAGCAAGACTACCCGGGTTTTTCAACTAAAGACGGAGTTCACTGCCGAGAAGAAGGGCGATCCATTGCCCGCAGCCTCTGATCTGGCTCCGGTTCAGGCGCCATCTCTGACTGTGGTCGTTCCACAGGTTATAAAATCAGGTTATCCTGCCCTTCCACCACTGACACATTCTCCACCCTTGTCGGGCCGGCAGATGTGTATCCGGTATGGTGTTTTTCGCTGTTAGATGTTCGAACTGTGAGGTGTGTTAACCTCGTGCCGTAATTGCTTTTCAGCAGTTCAACTCATTCTTTCAAGAACAAATTTCAGCGATGAAAAAGATATTCTGGCTCCTCCCGGGCCTCCTCCTCCTGTTCCAGGGATCTCTCCATGCACAAATTACTGAACTAACCGGCCTGGTTACCAATGACAAGGAAGAAATCCTGATTGGTGCATCCGTCTTCTGGAAAGATACCCGTCAGGGTACCACTACTGATGCCGAAGGGCGTTTCAGACTGAAGAGCCGGCCCGATGCAGCCGTTTTGGTGGTACAGTACGCCGGACACACTCCTGCTGAAGTAGAAGTGATGCCTGATGAAAACAATATATGGATTGAAGTTGCCGGTATCACCCAGCTTCAGGAAGTTACCGTATCCGGCAAGGGCTTCGACAATCGTATCTCTACCATAGAAACCCGCAACATTGAAAGTATCAGCAGCAAGGAGCTCCGGAAAGCCCCCTGCTGTAATCTCTCGGAAAGCTTTCAGACCAACGGCGCCATTGACGTCACATACCCGAATGCGCTCACGGGTGTGAAAGAAATTCAACTGCTCGGGTTGCGCGGTATTTACAGCCAGTTCCTCATTGAAAACCGGCCAACAATGACTGGTATAGCCACGCCATTCGCCTTTGAATATGTTCCCGGTACATGGTTGAGTGGTATTGTACTCGCCAAAGGTGCCAGCAGTGTGCGTACAGGAAATACAGGTATCACTGGTCAGGTCAATGTAGATTTGGTAAAGCCCCAGTCAGACAAGCCCGTATTCGTCAATGCCTTTACCTCTTCCGAGGGCAGGGGAGAGCTGAATGTCCATCTGAACAAGAAGGGCGAATTTTTATCCACCGGAATTTATCTGCACGGAAGTGTCGTGGAAAACAACTGGGATACGAATGACGATAATTTCAAGGATTCTCCCAACAGACA
>JBEGNB010000005.1:0-7186 GCA_041182785.1 Bacteroidota bacterium | reverse complement strand
TTTCAGGTCTCGGCTTCGTCCGGAGCTTGATTTTATTTAACCGCAGAGTTACGCCGAGGTTACCGCAGAGTAGCGCAAAGAATCTTTCTCTGCGTACCTCTGCGTCGTACTCGGCGCAACTCTGCGGTTAAACAAACATAGTTCGCAGCACACAAAACCATTTACAGCATAACGCACCTGTGAGGTAAAAGTGTTTTAGATACATCCGTGGTGTCAAGATATGCCTGCTGACTCAGGCCGCTGGGGGGTACTTCCTCTGGAATACATCCTCGCAGTAACAAAGGAAATGCAACATGCATATCAAGCCCCGTTGAAAGGCAATCCCCCCCTCAGGTATCACTTCCCGATACAAAATTTCCCGAAGATATTCGCCAGCAGGTCATCCACGCCTATTTCGCCGGTGATTTCGCCCAGGTAGGCGAGTGAGCGCCGGATATCCTGCGCAATGAAGTCGCCGGTGATGCCTGTATCGAGGCCGTGCAGCACGTCCTGAAGCGCCTGATCGGCTCGCTGCAGGGCATCGAAATGTCTGGCGTTGGATACAACGGTGCTCTCCAGATTCAGTATTCCTCCCGCAGCCAGTTCGAACAGTTTTTCCTTGAGCAGGGCAATGTTCTGCTCGTTTTTTGCCGAAACAGGTACGAGCTGCTCTGGCTCGAGCGTACCCGCGTGCGCGCTCAGATCGGCCGGCGGATCGCCGAGGAGGTACGGATGTATGTCTGTCTGCCCGGGGTCAACGAGCCAGTCGGTACGGAAATGCGGATTCCGGTCCATTTTATTACAGACCACCAGTAGCTTCATGGAGTCGCCCCGCAGATTCTGCAGGTCGGCAAATACCTCTCTGAGGGTCATACCCCCGGCCACGTCCCATACGTACAGCAGTACTGAAGCCTCTTTTACCTTGTCGAGTGTGCGCTGTACCCCGATGGCCTCAATCTGGTCCTGTGCCTCGCGTATGCCCGCGGTGTCCACCAGCCTGAATTGTATGCCGTTGATGTTGAGTATTTCCTCGATGGTGTCGCGGGTGGTGCCTGGTATGTCGGATACGATGGCGCGTGCCTCGTTCAGCAGGGCATTGAGCAGGGTTGATTTGCCGGCGTTGGGCCGTCCGGCAATGACCGTGGTAACGCCCGTTTTAATGGCATTCCCGAGTGAAAACGAACTGATTAGTCCGTTCAGGTATCTCCGGATACGCATGACCAGCTCTTTCAGTTGCACCCTGTCGGCAAACTCCACGTCCTCTTCCGAGAAATCGAGCTCCAGTTCCACCAGACTGGCGAAGTGTATGAGTTCATCGCGCAATACCTCGATTTCTTTTCTGAACCCTCCCCGCAACTGATTGAGGGCCACGGCGTGGGCGGCCTCGCTTTCGGAAGCGATCAGATCGGCTACCGCTTCGGCCTGACTGAGGTCGAGTTTCCCGTTCAGGAAGGCGCGCATGGTGAATTCACCGGGTTCTGCGAGCCGCGCGCCCTCGGACAGACACAGTTCTATCGCTTTCTGCAGGATAAACGGTGATCCGTGGCAGCTGAATTCTATGGTGGGCTGTCCGGTGTATGACTTGCTTCCGTGGAATATAGTGGCGAGTACCTCGTCGAGTTCTTTCCCTTCCCGCGTGCGCAGGCGCCCGAAGTGCGCTGTATGGGTAGGCTGTGCCGACAGCTTCTTGCCTGAGAATACCTGGTCGGCTATTTCGAAGGCCCCCGGACCGGAAAGGCGAATAACGCCGATGGCACCCCGCCCGGGCGGAGTGGCGAGTGCAACAATGGTATCGGAAAGGTCAAGACGCATAAGTCAGGGGAGTGTTACAGAAAGCCCTACAGAGCTGCAAAATTAGCGTTTGTGCATTTAAAACGACGAAAGAACAAATCAGTGCCTGTTATAGTTGTGTACATGAACGGCGAAAGCCGCCCCGGAATCCGGAGCGGCTTTCGATTCACCAGGTAAAAGCGGGAATTATTCCCCGCTCTTCACCAGTTTTCTGGTTGCTACCTGTCCGTCGGCCATCAGACGCACCAGATAGATACCATCGGGTCGGTCGTTCAGGTTGAGTTGTTCACTGATCCGGTCCGTATTGGATACGTTCGTTTCCCATACTGTTTGTCCGAGCAGGTTAAGCAGCTGAACGCGCAGTTCACCGGCATTTTCTGCCAGTTCAACACGCAGGGTAGCAGTTCCTGTTGTCGGGTTGGGTTGCAGTGAGAACACGCTCAGTCCGGCAATTTCCTGTACGGCTGTGGTGCCGATATGCACAGAAAGTGTAGCTGTACATCCGAATGCATCGGTGACGGTGACGGTGTAGGTACCGTTCGCCAGTCCGGAAACTGAAAATCCGGTTGCGCCGTTACTCCAGGCATACTGGTAGGGCGGATTGCCTGCTGCAACATTCACAACAGCTTTGCCATCGCTCAGTCCGGGTGATGCATTGGTGATATCAGCGGTGAGGCCCATATCCGCAGCGCAGGAGAGCAGGTTGATATTGTCGAGATCCACCCAGTAGTCACCTGAAGCCCAGGTACACAGGAATCTTATTTTGATAGCCTGTCCGGCAAACTGGCCCAGGGAAATCCGGCGTGTACGCAAGTTCACAGTGGGCGAGTGGTTCAGGCTGTTGATACTGTTGATGGTCTGGTAGGTATCGCCGCAGTCGGTGGAAACTTGTACCTCTACCGTGTTGTTACCCAGAATCAGCGGGCCGCCACCGCTGTAATTGGTGATGCGGTAAGAGAATGTGAGGGTGTCATTGGCGCCGATCATACCATAGCGCGGCAGATCCTGGATGGCTTCCGGATTGAAAGAGTACAGATTGGTAGCCAGCACATAGCTGGTGTTACCGTGCGCGTTCGTCACGAATCCGTCAACGGCCCAGCCTGCGGGCACAGCCTGGCCCTCAAAGTTCTCGCTGAATGGAACAGGCAGGGGCACGTGGTTGATGGTGACAGTGGCCGTATCATTCGGTGTGGCTGCATCGCCGTTGAGTATAGTCCAGCACTTGATGACAGAAATGGCATCGCGGCTGTCGAAAGAGGCATTGAAGGTATAGGAGATGACCTCGTCCGGAGAAATGGCGTTGTTGTTTCCGCTCAGCGTCTCGATAACCGGAGTTCCACCGTTGATACTGTAGGCCACTTTATAGTTGTTCTGCAACTGACTGCCTCCATTCAGGAAGGTGAATGTCACCTTGTCTGTCTGCAGGCCGCATTCCTGCTCCTGTGATTCGGCCTGTGCGCCCACACCCAGCAGATCTTTACTGAATGCCGGGAAGATACGGATATCATCCACGCCCATTCCGCTGTAATTCAGTGAAGGATCGCTGGCGATAGCGAACCTGAACCGGACATTGCTTTGTCCGGCGGTGCCGTCCAGGAAGTGTCGGGCTTTGAACCAGCCCTCATTTCTGTCCGACCAGCATTCGCCGAGTTGCAATCCGTCGTCAATGCTCTCGTTATACCAGTTGAGGCCTTCATTGATGGCTCCTACTTTTTCCCAGCTGGCACCATCGTCAATGGAGCGCTCCAGCCAGCCGCCGTCATAGCCGGATTCCAGATCGCGCGCGAGTGCGAACTCTATCACGGGGTCATTGGTCAGGCCGCTGAAATCGTAACAGGGTGACTCCAGGTAGGAAATTTCATTGGAATTATAAGGTGTTTTCAGGTTGGTTACCCATGCATATTGTCCGCTGTATGCAGCCGGAATATTAATCTTGTCGGGAGTGCCGTAAGTCCAGCTGGAGGCTGAACCGTACTGGCGGTAACCACCGTCCCAGTCTTCAAACTGCTGTGAATAAGGCGATAGCAGGCGGTTGTTGATGCGAATAACAAAGGTGTCGTTACTGACATCCTGATCACCAGTCATTTTGGTGAACGCCATGATTACGTATTCTCCGGGTTCTGAAAAGTCATAGACTGTTTCAAAGGCAATAACCTCGCTGCTGTCTTTACCCAGAACGCCAGTGAAGAAGCCGTCGGCGGGTTTGGGTACGTTTACATCTTCACCGTTCACGGTGTAGCGGAACGGAACCAGCGATTGTGGTGCGGCGCCGTAGTTTCGGAGAAGTACCCGTACGGTATCCAGACCGAGATCACAACCGGATTCGGGTGAAACGATAGCGGCAATACCCACATCTTTTGTCCAGTATGTTTCAAAAGACACCGGGCCGGTGAGCTGACTGAGCCCGCCCGTTGGTCCGCAATCCTGTACGACATATACATCGTACCATGTTTTTTTGCTTAGCCCTGTGAGGGTGACTTTATTCTGTGCGGTAATAACAGTGTCGCAAGACAGTGGTATGGCAGGGTTGAATCCCTGGGGACCGTAAATGACCAGATACTGTACGGCGGCGTTTGGTCCGTTCGGGTCAGTGCTCCAGCGGAGTTTGGCATACGTATCCCATACATTATCCACCTTCAGATTCAGTGGTCTGGAGCAGGTCACGCAGAGGCCGGTGCCGGTAAACAGTGTGCCCGAGGATGGCATATTGAATGGTAACGCCTGGGAAATAACATTTCCGGTGTTGTCCAGAATCTGGTAGGAGACCTCGGCCAGGAAGGAACCTGCGCTCCAGGTGATAGTCAGGGGCGCCCCGTTTGTGATGGTGAACTGGACCGTGTCGGTGAAACCCGTCAGCAGGGTAAACGTGTTGGCCGTCCCGTTGCTGTTGACTGTGATGACACCTCCGTTCCAGCCGTCGCCGTACGAGTCGTTCATGATAAGCGTGTACTGGCAGGTGTTCGACTGGGCACTGGATGTCGTTGAGAGGAGGGTCAGAACGAGCAATGCGGAGAGAATGCGTGGCATGTATCGGTACATAATCATAACTGTGCGGCCGGTTTCAGCTTCCGGTCGCAGGGTTCAAAGGTAAGATAACTCATCAAACTGCCAAAGGAACAGTTGTTATGAGCTTGTTTTAGCGAAAAAAATCAGAAATCTGTACCTAAAGCGATATGCAGGAGCGGCTTTTGAACCACTCTCGACTCGATACCCCAGGCATAATCAGCTCTCATATACATACCCAGCAACTGACTGCGCACACCTGCACCAAAGCCTGCGACTACCGGATCTCTGAAATAATTGACTTGCATGGTTACTATGGGCGGTCTGCCGTCCGGGCCCTCTTCCAGATAGACTACATTTATCGGGTTGTCCCTGCTGAACGGATTACTCCCCTGCCACGCTGTACCGGCGTCAAAGAACCCTACAACCTGGAAGTTTCTCCAGAAATTTCCGATCGTAGGTTTGTTCGACAGGTATTTGAATATCGGAACGCGGAGTTCGGTGTTCAGCAAAATATGTGAGTTGCCGTTCCGTATGTTCTGGTTAAAGCCTCTCAGGTTTACGGCGGGCGACTGGTAGGCGAAACCGTCGTCCTGGGGCAACTGTATGGTATTGTTGAATTTCGGGAGCATCCAGTTTTCTACGCCTCCCATAATATACAGCATTTTCTCGGAACCAAAGGAGGTAGCGCCAGCCATTCTGACGGCAATCTGGGAACGTCTGTCGAGCATCTGGTAGTGCCGTGCGTCGAATCCGAGCACTGTCATGAACCCTTTATTGAACTGCAGGCTCCATTCCGGCTCGGTATTGAAACTCACTTTCTTGACTGCATCGGCATATATTTTAGCTCTTGTACCCGTCTTCAGATTCAGATCTATATCAGCCGTGTTGTCGAAAACGGCAGACAGCCTGAGAGATGCGCGTTGTTCAGCCCGGTCGGGTTTTTCCAGACTGTATAAATCGGAACCCAGTGCCCGGACCTTGTCCTCTCTGAGTCCGACCGAGCCTCTCAGGCTGGTGAAGGCATCCAGGGGATATCGCACCTCATATTGTCCCAGCAGGGAAACTGTTCTCGTCTGATATTCCGGTGAAAGCGTCGGAGGGTATGGAATGGGGCGTTCTTCATTGTTCACCAGTACCCGACGATACAGAATATAGCGTTTGTCGAGACGCTTTTTCTTGTTGTCGAGCCAGAGATAGTATTCTGCTCCGTTAAATGTTACGGGTAACCGTCCGCCTGCTTCGATTACATAATCTTCCAGCAAATCCTTGAAATTGGCTCTGAGTAGCAGACCGGGAGGTGGTATGCTCAGGCGGCTTTGAGGTCCTTCATACAGCTGAAGTCCGTCGAACATCACATTGTTGTCGGCGGTGGTGGTCACGTAATCGGTTCTGAACTTCAGGCGGTAAGGCGTTATCTTGAACGGGTAGAACCGTGTTACGGGTATTTTTCGGGCTATGTCCGGCACGGGCAGAACGGGTCTGGCTGTGGTCACGGGCGAGGTGGGGATGGAGTCGGGTATCACCGGTTTCGGGGCAGGTTCTGCCTGCGGCGGAGTGGTTGCAGCCAGATAATCAGGAAGCTGGAACAGCCAGCCCGGATTTATCGGAGGGATGGTATCTTTGGGCGCATGGGTTTTCTTCGCCGGTTCAGGTGTTTCATTTCCGGTATTCAGATGGTCAGCCGGGACTCCGATGGCAATCAGCTTCTGTTCTCTCCATCGGGTATATCGGGCTGTATTTCTCGCGAATGAGTCTGTTTTTCTGATGAAAAAAGTGGTTTTCCCTGTTCTATTGATGACTTCCACGTATTTTCCGGCTCTTTGAGAGCTGTGCTGCATCAGGATGTTCCGGTCGTAGTTTGTCTGGTTCCAGGTAACCGGTCGTTTTTTTATCACCTCATAAAACCGGATGCTGTCAATCTGTGTGGAGTCAATGTTCACCAGTACGGAATCCAGGGGAGCTATTTTTGCAAGTATTCGTTCGAGCGGCCACTCCATGGGCCTGTTCATAACCAGCCCCCTTGCTTCGGCACCGTCCTTGAGGTATATCACGGCCTGTGTATATGCTACAAAAGGTTCCAGCCTGCCAGCCTGCCGGTTAATGATTCCACTGGCGCCGGACAGGAATGAAAATCCTGTACTGTCGGTGCCCATAGGCATCCTTTCGTTGTAAAGCGGCGTATTGGTAATTTGTACAAGCTCGTTGCTGCGGCTGTCGAGATCGTACATGAATATATCCAGTGCACCGATGGGCAGGATAGTGTCGAGTTTTTCTGTGGTGAGTGTATCCGACAGGCGATTACTGCTGAAAAGCAGGGTTCGTCGCCCTTCGATAACGGCGAAAGAGGCATCGAGATCGTCCCAGAAGTCGTTCGTGAGCCTTTCTGTCTGTTTGGTTGACAGGCGATAAA
>JBEGNB010000004.1:0-3295 GCA_041182785.1 Bacteroidota bacterium | reverse complement strand
CCTGCTCAGGCCCCACTTCTCCGCCTGTTTCGTCCGGTACCACCAATTCCACCGCCACCTGTCCGGGTAATTACACCATAGAGGTCAACTGGACAGCTCATGACGTGTGTCTGAATCAGGTTCAGTTTGTCCAGACGGTACACGTTATAGATACGGTTGCACCATCCCTGACCAATATTCCTGAAGATATTACCGTTGAGTGCAACAGTATTCCATCACCACCGAATACATCCACCTTCAACGGAACAGACCTCTGCAGCCCCACGGTAAATGTATTGCTGACAGAAACCGAGATTAGAGGCAATGATACCGGCGCATGCGATTACTGGACAAACTGGACACTGAAACGAGAGTGGACAGCTACTGACGGTTGCGGGAATGGACGTACCTACACACATATGATCCACATACGTGATACCAAAGCACCGGTAATCACGCTGCCACCCACGCTTGTGCTCGGAAATGAGCAGGGCCTGTGCGGCAGAAACATAATTATTCCCGAGCCATTATCGGTACTGGACGATTGTACAGCACTAACCGGCAGTGTAGTTCTTCGGGATACCCAGCTGGTAACCCCCTTGCTTAATACCGGTCCGCCGGATGTGCCTGTTGACACGGTTGTGATAGATTTCATAACACCCAATATCCCCCCCACAGCCCCGGCTGTAACGTCTGTGTCGCTGTCTGTCTTCCTCGAAAGGATGGATGCAGACTTGCCCACCGAGCATTTCAGGATATATGGAGAAAACGGAGTTTTACTGGGGAAAACATCTCCTACTCCGGGTCAGTGCAGCGTTGCGCCGGGTGTAACGGTACTTTCCATTACGGCCAGTCAGTTTAACCAGTGGGCTACCGACGGTATTTTGCGAATTACACTTGCACCCAATGGCATGGGTAACCAGGCCATCAATCCTGTTTGTGCGGGCGCACGTGTGCGCACACAGGTGTCGTACTCTTACTCAACACCGCAGGTTCCGGTCAGCCTGGATTATTCCGTTGACGGGGGGAGCGTACAGGCCTTTCCTCCTGCGGGCACAACTTACCTCGGAGCTGGCACGCATACTATTGTTTACGGAGCTACCGACTGTGCAGGTAACAGAAATACCGCATCGCTGCAGGTAATCATCAATGATACGGAACCTCCGGTGATTACGCCACCTCCTGCACAGACCATCTATGTTGGTACATCATCCTGTGAGGCGACCTTCAGTCTGCCATTTCCCGGAATTGAGGAGAACTGCCTGATGCCCGGTCAGATTTCGGAGAGTACCAACTCGCTTCCGTTGCATTTTGATGAACAGCCTGATGCCGGTGTTATACCCGACGAAGAAATACTTTCGTTCTCCGGGCTGACGCCCAACGCAGTAGGGCAGGGTGTACTTACCGTCCGCTTTAAGGGGGATAATGCCAATCCCCGGGAGTACTTTAATATTTACAGCGGCACCAGCTGGGTTGGCAGAACCAGCCTGAGTCAGCCCTCCGGCAGTTGCAGTGATACGGTCGTCAGTACTATAACATTAACGGATACCCAGATTAACGCCATTACACAGAGCGGATCCGTTTCTTTCCGCGCAGTACCCAATACAGATCCGGGTTCACCTTTCGACTTTGACTTTATCAATCCGTGTGCTGCACCCGGTACCGACCGAACGGACGGTATCAGCTTCATTCAGGCATCCTTTGCGTACAGTTTTGCCACCGTAAATTATACTGTTACCAACAATGCAGGCAATACGGTTGTAGCCACCGGGACACTGTTTGGCAATCAGACTTCAGTTTCCCTTGCGCCGGGTATTTATACTGTAAAATATACTACCACTGATGTTACCGGACTGACAGGTTCGGCATCCTATCAACTGACGGTCAGAGACACAATCAGGCCAACTGCTGTGTGCAAGCAATCGGTATTCGTCAGTGTTAATCCATCGGGGGTAAACAACTTCACTCTTCAGCCATCGGCGGTGAACAATGGCAGCAGCGACAACTGCACACCGGCCCTGTCATTTCAGTTATCACAGTCAGTTTTCACCTGTACGCAGGCTGGCAACAGTTACACCGTCATACTGACTGCCACCGACAACTCGGGTAATACGGCCACCTGCCTCACGCAGGTATCCGTCAATACAACTCCTCCAGCCCCTTCCTACGATCCGGTTTGTCTGGGTGATACCCTGTTTTTGCGTGCCAATGCTCCGGTTGGTCTTTTTGCCTATCAGTGGCAGCATGTCAACTTTACATCGGGCCTGAAAGATCCAGTCCGCCCGAATATGGCTACCGGTTTCGAGGGGATATACACACTGACAATCAGGGGGGTAACAGGTTGTACCTCCTCGGCTTCGGTAACAGTGAATATCACTCCGCTGAATGTGCCCAATATCGCTGTTTCAGGCGGAATTGGCAACAGCAACAATTTCTGTACCGATCAGGATGTGGTACTTGGCACCGCCACGGTGCCTGGTAACGGTGTTCAGTATCAGTGGTTCCTCAATACACAGCCAAATCCCGTTTTGATTGCCACCACCTCGTTGCCTTCCTACACGATTGTACAACCTCCGGCGGGTCAGTATCAGTACTTTGTCCGGGTAAAAATCGGAGATTGTATCACACCCAACTCCATTGTAGCTACTATAACCGTTAATCAGCGACCATCGGCCAGTGTAACAGACGACAAAATTGTTGTTTGTGAGGGAAGTACTGTAGCGCTTGGAACCAGTGTATCGGGGTCAGGCATATTGTACAACTGGTTTGGTCCGGGTGAATTCTCCAGTTCCGGACAGTTTCCTGTAGTAACCAGTTCGGCAGCGCCGGAGGATGCCGGCATTTACACCTTGTGTATTGCTGATCAGAATTCAGGTTGTATTTCCAATCCGTGTGCCTACGTGAACGTACTGGTTAACTACAGTCCGCCGCAGCCCCAGATTAACGGTACACTGAATATATGTGTCGGTGATGATGCCACCATGATAGCTGCGCTTCCCGGTCAAACCACGCAGTTTGAATGGGAGAGAAACGGTGTTTTTTTCACGGCATCTCCACAGAATCAGCTGACACTTGCCGACATGACACCGGCAGATTGTGCCAGCTGGAGAGTCAGGGCACAGTATCAAACCTGTTTTTCGCCCTGGTCGGTTCCGGTGAACGTATGTCCTACACCTTACCCGTCCATCAGTGCCTCCTCCAATTCCCCCATATGTGCCGACTCTTTATTATCTCTTCAGGCAACATCATCCATACAAAACCTCTCGTGGTGTTGGCAGTTTCCCGATAACACATTTGTCTACCAAGAGGATATCAC
>JBEGNB010000003.1:0-3238 GCA_041182785.1 Bacteroidota bacterium | reverse complement strand
GGAGCTGTTTTTAAATAAAAAGGGAGGATTCATAGAGTTTTACAGAAAATTTGGCATATCACTCGACGAATTCGAACCAAACGGGATGCCATCTATTCATTACGCGCTGGAGAATATGTCGCCTGCACGTCGTACGCTCTTCGTGCATAACACGCTGACTACCCGCGATGATATGGCAGCCGCACATACATGGAGCCCCAATACATACTGGGCAACATGCCCGAATGCCAATCTGTATATTGAAAACAGACTGCCCGATTATCAGGCATTCATAGATACGGCAGCCCGGGTCACCATAGGAACCGACAGCCTGACTTCCAACTGGCAACTCTCCATTCTGGAAGAGATGAAAACCATTTCGAGGTTTCAGAGTTATGTGCCCTTCGAAACAATACTTCGGTGGGCTACCCTGAACGGCGCCGAAGCCCTGGGCTTTGAACAGAAACTCGGAAGCATTGAGCCAGGGAAAACGCCCGGACTGGTTCAGATAGAAGGAATGGATGGCGAACGGCTCCAGCCATCGTCGAAAGCAAAAAGGATCATCTGATTACCGCTGCCTGATTCCTTTTACCGTCAGTTCAATGGAGGATACTCCGTTTTTGCCGGTCTCTTTGAGATTGAACGCAATATCAAAAGTTCCCTTTTTCACCTGAGAGAAACTGTCGGCGAGTCCGAAGGCCATACCCGAAAAAACTGCTCCCTTGTCATTTTGGCGAAGTGAAAGAAAGGCATGGTTATTCTGGCATATTTTGCTCTTGCCCGTATCTGTGACCCCCTCGGCAACAAATACTGGTGTCATGTTTTGCGGACCAAATGGCTCAAGCAGCCTGAGTGATTGCAACAAATCACGGGTAATCTGGTCGAAACTTATCGTTGCCGACACATCGAGTACAGGCGTTTCACACTCTTTTTGTATTCCGGCAGCTACCACTTCCTCAAACAGGCTGCTGAAAGCACCAATGGACTCAACGGGCAACTGTAACCCGGCAGCGTGTGCGTGGCCACCGTAAGAATAGAGTAAATCGCGGCATTGCAGGATAGCTTCATACAGATCGAACCCCTTGACAGATCTGGCAGAACCAACAGCCCGCCCGTTACTTTCAGTTAGAATAACAGTGGGTTTATGAAAATCCTCGGCAATTCTGCTGGCAGAAATTCCGATAATACCCTTGTGCCAGGCAGGATCAAACAGGACAATACTTTTTCTGGAGCTCAAATCTGTCAGTTTACTCACCTTCTCACGGGCCTCATCGGCCATTGCGTAATCCACCTTGCGCCTCTCTGCATTCCGGCGGGCCAGTTGCCGTGCCATTTCGAGCGCGCTGTTTCTGTCGGCAGAGAGCATCAGTTTGACTGCATCCCGGGCATCGCCGAGCCGGCCAGCCGAGTTGACAGCAGGCCCTAGTCCGAAAACAAGATCCTGAACCGTGAGCGGCGGGGTTCGGTGAACACTTTCCATGAGTGCCCACAATCCGGGTCTGGGGCGGCGGTTCAGGCGCTGGAGTCCGAATTTGACGAGTATTCTGTTTTCCCCTGTGAGGGGCACAATATCGCAGGCAGTACTCATGGCTACCAGATCAAGCAGGGAGGCCAGTTCTTCTACGGGCGTATTGTTCAGCAAGGCTATTGCATGTATCAGTTTGAACGCTACTCCACATCCACAAAGTTCTTTAAACGGATATGTACAACCGGGCTGTTTCGGATCCAGTACAGCACAGGCAGCCGGAATATGCTCGCCAGGCAGGTGGTGATCGCAGATAATCACATCAATACCGCAGGTACTGGCCATATTCACTGCCTCATGGTCCTTGATGCCGCAATCCATGGCCAGCAGCAATGTGCAACCCTGTTTCCGGGCATATTCCACGCCGGCTATACCAAATCCGTAGCCCTCGGTGACCCTGTCGGGGATGTAATAATCGAGCTGACTGGTCAGCCTGGACAGAAAAGCAAACATCATGGCAACCGCCCCGGTACCATCTACGTCATAATCGCCATAGAGCAGGATTTTTTCTCCCTGATGAACAGCCTGATTCAGGCGCTCTACAGCCCGATACATATCCTTCATTTCGAAGGGATTATGCAGGCTGGAGATAGCCGGATTCATGAAAGCAGTTGCCTCTCCGGGAGTAGTCATACCTCTTTGTACGAGCAACCGGCAGAGCAGAGGATCGGCATCCAGGGATGATGCCAGTCGCTGTACGAGCGATTCATCGCAGGGAATTTGTTGCCATATAGTGTGTTTTGGGTCCGGCATGAGTGATATTTGTACGAAGTTAAGCCGGAAATATGAGAAATACAAATAATTATTCGTCTTCGAGCCATTCTTCGGGCCTTCGGCTGCGTCGGGCAGACTTTTTTGCTCCTGCTATTTTCTTTGATTTGAGTCTGTTTACGACGATTACCCTTGGGATAGCCGTTTTTTTGCGCGGCTTTACCTTTTGAAGCGCCTTTTCCAGCAGTCGCTGAAGTTTTTCGGCGGCAATAATCTTGTTCATCAGTTGCGATCGCTCGGTCTGGTTCACAACAGCCAGGATACCTTCTGAAGTCAGATAGCCGGAAAGACGTTCGAGGATCAGCGCCTTTTCCGCATCATCGAGTGCGCGGGAAGCACGAACATTGAACAGGGCTTCGGCCTTGGTTTCAACCTTGTTCACATTCTGCCCTCCCTTGCCTCCGGAGCGGGACGTTCGGTAAGACAATTCCTGATGGAGAATTTCTTTATTCATTGGTGGTTATTAGTCACAGTTGAAAATGCAGAATTCTGTGCGAAAGTTCCTTTTTTCGTGAAAAAAATCCGGTTGACCGGTAGCAGCTGGTACAAAAATGGGCCGGAACAATTACTGCTCCGGCCCGTGAAAACACCTAAAACCCTATTAACTAACCTTATGAAAACTCATGTTCAGGGAAGAATCAGCCGATTTGAATTGTTTTGGAGGATGGCTTTGATTCTTCTTTTTTTGGAAGTTCAACGTTCAGAATTCCGTTTTCATAAACAGCACTGATGTGTTCAATGTTCACAGAATTCGGCAGTTTAAAAGAACGCCGGAAAGATTCGTAACGAAATTCACGTCTCAAAATACGCTCTCCGGTCTCACTTTTGTCTTCCCGGGCGACCTCCTGCTTGCCTTCGATAGTCAGATAATTGTTCTCCACATTAATGGTGAAGTCTTTTTTATCAAACCCGGGCGCTGCAACAGAAAGGCGGAAGGAATCCTTGTTTTCAGCAACATTTACC
>JBEGNB010000002.1:0-4591 GCA_041182785.1 Bacteroidota bacterium | reverse complement strand
GTTGGTGGCTTTTTCCTGATCCGACTGGTTCCGGGAGAGTTGCTTGTGTCATGAAATAAGAAAATTGTTTCTCGCATTAACTCTGAAAAGGGCTTGTCGGTATCGCCGGCAAGCCCTTTTTGTTTTTTCACTTTTCATCTTTTATCCGACATGGACAAAAAAATTTATCTGAATGAATCAGACATGCCTCAGTACTGGTACAATGTAGCAGCCGACATGCCGAACAAGCCACTTCCACCCTTGCATCCTGGGACGAAACAGCCGGTGGGTCCTGAGGATCTGGCGCCACTTTTTCCCATGGAGCTCATTAAACAGGAGGTTAGTCCGGAAAAACACATTGAAATCCCCGACGGTGTGCGGGAAAAATACCGATTGTACCGCCCCACCCCGCTGATGCGGGCGTCGGCCCTGGAAAAAGCCCTCGATACGCCTGCACGTATATATTACAAGTATGAAGGCGGGAGTCCGAGCGGATCACACAAAACAAATACAGCCTTTGCACAGGCATTCTACAACCGGGAAGAAGGAGTGAAGAAAATTGTCACCGAAACAGGGGCTGGCCAGTGGGGAACAGCCCTGAGTTTTGCCTGCCAGCAGTTCGGACTCGCCTGCGACGTATATATGGTACGCGTGAGCTACGACCAGAAACCTTACCGGAGGGTTATTATGCGCACTTTCGGAGCAGATGTATATGCTTCACCGAGCAACCGCACCAAAGCCGGGCGCGACATACTGGCCGCCAATCCAGACAGCAGCGGATCGCTCGGCATTGCCATCAGTGAAGCCGTGGAAATGGCAGCAGGAGATCCGGAAACCAAATACGCCCTCGGCTCGGTACTAAACCATGTACTACTGCACCAGACCATCATCGGACAGGAGGCGCTGAAGCAGCTGGAATATGCCGGTGACTTCCCGGATGTGGTCATCGCGCCGCTGGGTGGCGGATCCAACTTTGCCGGAATTTCTTTCCCGTTCCTGCGGCACAAACTGGAAGGCAATAAAAATGTGCGGTGTATAGCAGTCGAACCGGCCTCCTGTCCCAAACTCACCCGCGGACAATTCCGCTATGATTTCGGTGACACAGCGGGTTACACCCCGCTACTTCCCATGTACACCCTCGGACACCAGTTCATGCCCACAAGCATACACGCGGGCGGACTCAGGTACCATGGCGCCAGTGTACTCTGCAGCCAGCTGCTAAAAGACGGTCTGATTGAGGCCGTAGCCATGCAACAACTGGAGTGTTTTGAAGCGGGTGTCCTTTTTGCAAAAACAGAGGGTATCCTTCCGGCACCGGAGGCAGCACACGGCATCGCGCAGGTAATCAGAGAGGCCAGGGCAGCCAAAGAGGCCGGTGAACCACGAACCATCCTGTTCAACCTCTGCGGACACGGTCATTTTGACCTGCAGGCTTATGCCGATTATTTCGACGGAAAACTGACCGATCATCGCCTCGACGACGGTATTATTCAGGAGAATATTGCGGCCATTGATATGCTTCAGCCAGCCTGAAACTACATCTTCAGCAGCGCGCGCCGCCAGATGCGCTCGCCGGCGCGCGCCTGAAGAAGGTATATACCGGGTGACCAGTCTGACAGGGCAAACCTGATACTTCCGTCGGCAGAGTGCCCGGAAGCCACCAGTCGCCCGTCGCCGGCAAAAATCCGGACATCCAGTTCTTCACCGTGTTCAACGGAAACACTCACCAAATCTGTGGCCGGATTGGGAGAAACCATCAGACCGGTAACCGAAGGAGCAGGTGCGTCTGTAGTGGCCATGCGCAATTCGACACAGTAATCCTCTACTTGTCCGAATTCGAAATCTGAACAGGGGCCGGGAGGCTCCGGGTCCACCTCCGTGTACTTCATGATGATCCGCATCCTGGTGACACCGGCGGCAGCAAAAGACGGCGTCTGGATAACTCCGTTCAGCATGCCCTGAAGCGCGAAGCCGGCATCGAAGGCAAGCTCTTCTGGAACCTCAAAACTACCATTAAAGTTATAGTCAATAAATACCCTGAAATATTCCTTGTAGGCGCCACCCCAAAAGCCCGGAGTGACCGCCAGGTTGAAAGCGGAAAGCGGAAACAGTACAGGGATAGAATCCGTTTTCCCCGAAAAATTCTGATAACCGGCGCCGCCCTGCGCCGATGTATGTTCCCAGTCGCCCAGTTTTACGGCAGCAATCCATTCCTGCTGAGCATCCTCTGCAGCTGCCGGGCAGTAGCTGGCATCAAAACAGGCGCCGCACCCCCTGGTGACAAACTGTCCGCTGTCGGAAAGCAGGCTCCAGCCATCCAGACAATAACCGAATATCCATACTTCGTAGGCGGTACAGGGAGTGAGTCCGTTAATCACCACTGCCGAACTGTCGGTGACAACTCCCATCCAGCCATCCGGTGAGTCGGCTTTTCTGTACAGCACCCGGTAAGAAGAGAAATATTCGGGAGGAGACCACGAAAGAGCAACTGAAGAGCTCTGTATAACACTTTCAATTAGAAACCCCGGTGCAGAGCAGCAACCTTCTGACAGGAATGTCTCTGGTTCCGACCAATCTGACCAGGTGCCTGATGCGCAAAAGGCCCTCACCTGAAACTCGTATTGCGAACAAGACTGAAGACCGTCAATTACAAGATTGCTGGCTGTAATACTGTCGGAATAGGTCCAGTTGCCTTCGAGGATACGCCATCTGGCCTGAAAACCGGAAGCGCCAGACACAGAATGCCAGGAGATAACCGCCTGAAAGATACCGGTAGAGGCACTCAGTACGAAAGGCTCCGGGCAGTCGGGGCATCCTCCTTCGTAGGCCGACAGCAGATTACCCAGATTCAGTTTACCACCTGAAACGGTCACATTAAGCAGTGCGGCCGATGAATCAACGGTGCCGAGAATCAGTTCCTTTACTTTTTGAGCCGCGAGTGACGGATCCGTATTATTGAGGACAGCTAGTTCCGGACATTTTGCGCTGTAAAGCAGTCCGACGGCCCCGGCTACATACGGAGCGGCAAATGAAGCCCCCGAGTGCACAGCATACCCCTGAGAGGTTAGAGAAGGCACTTCCTGTCCGTAAGCCGCGAGGTCAACGGTATTTGAACCCCAGGAAGCGCCGGATGCCAGCTGGTCGGTATTGGCGAGCGAGGTGACCGATATCAGCGAACCCGAGGGGCAGGTAGTGGGCAAATCACCAACGAGGTCAATATCAACGGGATTATTGGCCGTGGCAGTAACCGTCAGTATTCCCGCTTCACCCAGGAGATCGAGCATTTCGCACCACAGGGGGGCATCGGAGGGAAAACCGTAATCGAGTCCCCGGGAATTGTTGACCGCCACCACAAAAGCTCCCTTCTGACCGTTTGTTTCATTGTACAGTTTACGGTTAATCCGGATATAGTCGCAGGCGGCCAGAATACCTGCGATGGTATTCCCGCCGGAGACAAGCATCATTTTGACACGCCAGTTTACGCCGGTGATACCCTTGGCGTTGTTTCCGGCAGCACCGATGATACCCGCTACGCCATTGCCATGCAGAACGGCTGTGCCCTGAATATCGTCATTCTGCGAGACAACATTCCATCCCAGGTAATCATCAACATAACCATTTCCGTCGTTGTCGAGTCCGTCACCCGGAAAATCAGCTGTATTTTTCCAGTGGTTGGGTGCCATATCAGGATGAGCGGCGTTGAACCCGGCATCAATAACAGCCACCACAATAGTATCTCCGGCGGGAGTAAGTCCTCCCGTTGTATAGTTCCAGGCATGGGGGGCATCCATATCGTTACCGGGCGAATCCAGATTCAACAGAGGCCATTGCGACAGAAACAGAGGATCATCGGGAATAACAATTCCACGCGGAACGACTTCGAAATTTCGCTGAAAAACCAGCACTTCAGGCTGCGACTTAAGCCACTTTTCAGCGATTTCGGAGTGTTCACCGGTGGAAATCCTCCATATATTCAATGATTCGGACACCGGCGAACAATGCCACAAAGAACGTTCAACGGGCATATCAGACTGGAGGAACAAATCATGCGGAGTGGTCTTTCCGGAAAGTTTTACCAGCCAATCGCCCGTAGTCTGCGCAGGCAGCACACAGGTAACCACAAGAAGCAGGAAAGCAACACAAGTCGAAAAGCGGATACATTTTATCATGGATATTATCCAATTCTGATGCAAAAGTGCGCGTTTAATACTTTATTTGCCCGGTCAACAATCGAGAGTGTATATTTTTTCCAAAATATTGCTGAGGAGTATTATCTTGTGATTGGAACAGGCCCTTTGCCGGAGCCAAATTTCCTTCAGAATTCAATCAATAATCCTCGCTGTTTTGAAACAAAACATTGTTTAATCGGATTTTTTCCAAACAAGTAATAAATGATCACTACCCGTCGAGATTCCGCGACTGTCCGCAACACGTTTTTGCATCTAATCCTGCTTCTGACTTTTCTTGCGGCAAATACTCATTCCTATGCACAGGGGTGCAGTTGTACCAACTGTCCGCAGTTCATGCCCGACAACTTTGTTGGCGGCTTTCTGATCAATGTAATGGGCGCCTCCAATAATACACTTGGACAAAATGGCCAGGGAGTTTGCGG
>JBEGNB010000001.1:0-6277 GCA_041182785.1 Bacteroidota bacterium | reverse complement strand
CCTACAGTCATCACGGCGGGTTTTACGTTTTTCAGGTGCGGGCGCGGGTTGCGCGCCTGCCACCAGGCGTCATAGTTCGGGTGCTCCATCAGTTCGTTCCAGAAAGGAATATCCTTCATGCCGAATTTTTCAGTCAGGTTGCGCAGGGCACCGGCTCTGAGGAAGAAATCATAGTTATCCGGCGTTTTCCAGTCGCTGAATCCGGGCTGACCGGAGGTTGTCGGTTCGGGACGCGGTTTCCCGAAACCTGAGTAAAAGGCGAATCCATCCATCATGAAAAATGCGCCGTTATGGTGGAAATCGTCGCCAATAAACCAATCGGTAACGGGCGCCTGCGGAGAAACCGCCTTGATAGCCGGGTGATCGGCGAGTATCGCCATCGTGGAATAAAAACCGGGATAAGAGATGCCCATGACTCCCACACGACCGTTATTACCCGTGGCGTATTTCAGCAGCCAGTCAACGGTATCATAAGTATCGGTAGCCTCGTCGGTTTGTTTTTTCCCTTTGGGCGACGGGTCGGAAGTGGGTATGTATGGACGGACATCCACAAAATTACCCTCGCTCATATACCTGCCGCGCACATCCTGAAACACGAATATATATCCTGCGCGGGCCAGTTCCATATTCTGTATGCGCGTAGTGTAGGTATCGGCGCCATACGGACTGCAGGAGTACGGTGAGCGTCGCATGATAATCGGATATTTTTTCGACAGATCTTTTGGCGTGTAAATAGAGGTGAACAGGCGAACACCGTCGCGCATGGGAATGAGCACCTCGCGCTTGGTGTAATTATCGCGGATGAAGGCCGAGTCGGCTGCGGAGGGCCGCTGGGCTGCTGCGAGGGTGCACAGCAGCATAAAGCAGCAGAGGAAAATGTTTTTAAGCATAAAGAAGTGCGATTGTCAGGTTTCAGGGGCTATTTTACGGATATATTCCGTTACTGCGGACAAAATAATACACAATTCAGATGTATGAATATTCTGAGGGCATATATGGCGTACAAAGAAATGAGTCGCCCCTCTGCAGGAGCGACTCAAGTCATCAGGTTATTTTACCAAACTTGCTATTGTTTATCTGGCGATGACAAGCTTCTCGGTAGTTACTGCATCACCGGCCTGGATACGCACAAAATAGAAACCGCGGGGCAGTGTGGCGGTGTTCAGTGTGAACTGCTGAGCGCCTTCGAATACCTTTTCATTGATCTGGCTGCCGAAGTACTGACCATTCATACCGTATATTTCGACAGAAAGATCGGCAGATTTTACCATATTCAACTGGAGTGTTACCTGGTCGTTGGCGATGGTCGGGAAGAGTTTCACCTCATTGATATAGACGGCAACCTCTTCAGTTCCAACAAAGCAGTTGTTATTGAGTTCCTTGAATCTGGCCCATCCGCATGTCCAGTCGGAGCCGGCACCGCCACCGAATGCACCCACATACGATACATTATCGAAGAACGGATTGCTGACCCGTGCAGCCGAGAAAGAAGCAGCATTAAGCGCTGAAGAGGTGCCGGTTGGCTGGGCGTTCGGATAATCGAGGTTGAAAGCATCCTGCAGATTGGCACCGGTTGCGCTGGCGTTGATGGCGTTACCCCATCCGCCGGTCGCGAACCATGCGTCAATGTCGAAAGTGGTGGGATTGGCGCTGAGCGGGTCAACCGGACCGTGTACCTGTGTATTTTTCACTTCAAGCAGGCCGTTGGCAGCGTTTGTTGTTGTGGAAGATCCGTCAACAAAAATACCAACCGGGTAGCTGCCGAGGAGCAGCGAATTGAAGATAGCAGCTTCACTGTTGCGACGCAGGTGTGCGGCACGCTTGTAGTTGGAGTTGATAGTGCCAGTCGGACCCACAAGTGTCACGTTGGAGAAAGTTGGAGCAGTTTTGGGAGCAGTGGTACTGCCACTTGCATCGTTGTCAATCTCGAAACCGTTGGAGCCGCTGACATCGGCTACCTGCGGGTCGCGAACGGAGAGTGCATATTGTACATTACCCCTGTAGCCATTATCAGCATCGAAATCATCATCCAGTGCGCGGTAAGCAATCAGGTGCTTGCAGTTAACCGTACCGCCGAACCATTCAAAGGCATCGTCGCCGGCGAAGGAAACCTGTACATGATCCACGATGGTTCCTGAGCCTACGGCGCCGAAAGTGATACCGTTAATTTCGTTATTCGGCTGGAAAGCGATGCCCGGGTATTCAACGCGTACGTAGCGGAGTACACCGGAGTTATCATCGGGATTATTACCGCCATAGAGTGCCTTATTTGGGTCAAGACCACCTTCAATCAGACCCAGGCCAGCAGTACCGCTGTAGGTCTGGTTGGTAGGAGCATTGCCGAGAATGATCAGTCCACCCCACGAACCATAAGACGGATTCGGGTCATTCGTTGTGAATACGATAGGAGCATCCACCGTGCCATCAGCCACGATTTTGGAGCAGCGTGTAACAATCAGGGCACCTTTGGAACCCTTGTCGCCCTTGATGACTGTACCTGGCTGAATGGTCAGCGTAGCGCAGTTGTTCACATAGATAAAGCCCTGCAGCGTATATTCGTTATCGGCAGTCCAGGTAGTATTCTGCGTGATATCGGTAGAAACAAGTACCTGATTTGGTGTAGGTGCCGGGATACAGCCCGGAGTAGTCCAGGAAGCCCAGGGGCAGGTCCAGTCGCCGGTAGGACCAAAAGCACCGGCATAGCTTACAGGTGTAAAGAAGTTATCCTGAATACGCGGATCGCTGCTGAAGCTTGCTGCGGTCAGCACCGGTGAGCCGGACTGAGGGCGCGGATTCGGCTGATTGATATTGAAAGGATCAACGAGTTTGGCATCAGCCGAGTTATTGGAGGCTACAATGGATTTGTCGGCCGCCCAGTTGGCAATATTGAAGCCGTTGGCAGCATTGGTGCTGAGCGGAGTAGTCATACCAGTGAAGAAGCTGTTGCGGACAATCAGTTTTCCGTTAGTGGCATTATTCGCGCAGGAGTCTCCGTCAATGAACAGACCAACCGGGTAGCTGCCCACCAATACACTGTTGAAAATTGCATTCTCTGTATTGCGGCGCAGATGTGCGGCTCGCTTGTAGTTGGAATTTACCGTACCGGAGGGGCCAACAACTGTAATATTGGAAAAAGTTGCCCTTGATTTGGGCGTATTGCCACTGCCGTTGGCATCATTATCTGCCTCGAAACCGTTGGAACCGCTTACATCGGCTACTTGCGGATCGCGGACAACCAGACCAAACTGTACTTTACCTGCGTAACCGAAGTCAGTATCGAAATCATCATCCAGCGCGCGATAGGCAATCAGGTGCGAGCAGTTAACCGTTCCACCGAACCACTCGAAAGCGTCATCGGCAGCGTAGGAGACCTGGACGTGATCCACTACAGTACCAGAGCCAACACCACCGAAAGTGATACCGTTGATTTCGTTGTTGGGCTGGAAAGCGATACCCGGGTATTCGACTCGTACATAACGGAGCACACCGGAGTTATCGGCAGTTACAGCTCCGTTCGGCTGATCACCACCGCCATAAATACCCTTAACCGGGTCAATACCGCCTTCGATTACACCAATACCGGCAGTACCATTATAAGAAATGTTGGTGGGTGCATAACCCAGTATAATCAGTCCACCCCAGTCACCATACGACGGAACCGCCTCGGCGCTGGTAAAGACAATGGGCTCTGCAGAGGTTCCATTTGCTACAATTTTGCAGCCACGGGTAACGATCAGTGAGCCTTTTGAGGCCTTTTCGCCTTTGATTACCGTCCCTGGTTCGATGGTCAGGGTAGCGCCGCTGGTTACGTAAACGAAGCCACTAAGAAGATACGTATTATTCTTTGTCCAGGTCGTGTTGGTAGCGATATCGCCGGTAACAACCACCTGTGCCAGCGCACTGGCCGCAAGAGATACGACAAGCGCAAAGAGTAGAGTAATTTTTTTCATTGCAGGAAAAATTTAGTCAGTCAAAATTTCACTGCAAAGGTCGCGGCAGGGCGCATACTGCCCGAAAATAGGACATTAAGTATGAATTAAGTTTAAATGAAGCCAATATTAAGCGCCCAGGAATTCCGGCAGATACCGCAGACTTTTCAACAGACCGTCGTTATCAAAAACTGATAACTGTTCGAAGGTGTGGGTACCGTTGGTTACAGCCAGCGACATCAGACAATCTGCATTTCTGCCCTCGAGCAGATCAACCGGAGTATCACCTATTTTTACTACATTTTTGGGGTTATCTATGTCGAAATATGCCATTGCTGTACGAATCATGTGCGGGGCAGGGCGTCCGGCAGGTACCTCCTCACTGGTGACAACGAACTGAACCGGACTACCCGACATACCGGGGAGCCAGCCCATACGGCCCAGAATGATATCGGTAACAGCGCGATAAAAACCCGTATTGAGTGCGATATTTATATTCATACCCTTTGCCCAGTGAAACAACTCGCCTGCCCCCTCCGTGGGTTGCAGGGGGCAGGCGCGGTAGTAATCTTCCAGAATATGCCTGAACACAGTGTAGGCGGCATCGGCCTTCTGCCTGACAACAACCTCCGGGGCGTCGCTGCCGAGTTGTTCGCGCCAGAGTGTATGAAAAACCTCCAGTTTGGAGACTCCCATCAGTGCATTCAGACGATTGTCTGAAGCCTCAATACCACTTTCGCGGCAGGCGGCAGAAAAGCAATTCAGCACTTCATTGTTATCGCACACAGTTGTTCCGGCGATATCGAGGACGATTAGTTTAACAGACATGTCAATTTTGTTTGACACAAATGTAAATGGCCTATTGTTACGCTATTTTTAAGTTTTCAAGGCTAATATTAAGTTATTGGAAAGCAATCATTAAGCTATGATTATTTAACCACAAACGATTAATTTACAGATACTTGAGTACATAATATTGTGTGCAATTCTGTAAAACATGGTGTATTCCCCAGCCTTGAAGCGTCATCTTGGTCATAGCAGACCGATACAACTGGTTGTTGTGGCGGCGGCGGCGGCATTTCTTTCCTATTGCAGTATTTACGGCTTCAGAAAGCCCTTCACGGCTGCATCCTTCGATGGCCGGGAATTCGCCGGTGTCCATTACAAGATTCTTCTGGTGGTGGCACAGGTAACAGGGTATGCCCTTTCCAAGTTTATAGGAATAGGTGTTATAGCCGGACTGGGAGTTCGACATCGTGCCCGCCTGCTCATGGGAGTAGCGCTTGTGGCAGAAGTTGCCCTGCTGGGATTTGCGGTAACCCCTTATCCGTGGAATATATTGTGGATGTTTATGAACGGCCTTCCGCTGGGAATGGCCTGGGGGCTTGTATTCAGCTATCTGGAGGGCCGGCGTACTACCGATATACTTGCATCCGTTCTGTGTGTCAATTTCATCATTTCATCGGGTATATCAAAAACGGCAGGCAGGTGGCTCATCAGCAGTTGTCAAGTTCAGGAGGAGTGGATGCCTTTTATTGCAGGTATGATTTTCCTGCCTGTTCTGGCTGTTTGCGTCTGGATAATGGAACATCTGCCGTCTCCCTCGGAGAAAGATAAAGAGAGCCGTTCGGCGCGTGTCACTATGTCGAAGCAGGAACGAAAAGTGCTATTCCGTCGCTTTGCACCGGGTATGATTTTGCTAACCGGCATTTATCTGGTACTCACGATAGTCAGAGACGTGCGCGACAATTTTGCAGTAGAAATATGGTCTGACCTTGGATTTGGCGGGCAGCCTGCGCTGCTGACCACCGCGGAGATACCCGTTGCACTGGCCTGTCTGGCAGGAATTGGCTCCATGGCAGGTATTTCAAGACATTACCGGGCCCTTGGCGTCATCCATATTATGACTATTAGTGGCGCACTCTTGCTTGGCTCATCCACATACCTGTTCGGTACAGGAATTATGTCGCCCCTGTGGTGGATGATTATTTCCGGTTCAGGACTTTTTTTACCATATCTCCTGTTTAACGGTATACTGTTTGACCGACTACTGGCAACATTTAAAGAACCCGGAAACGTGGGTTTCCTGATGTACATCGCCGATTCAACCGGCTATCTGGGGAGCGCCGCCGTATTGTTCTGGAAAAATTTCGGTGCGGGGCGGCAAAGCTGGCTTGAATACTATCAGGTGCTCTGTTATGGAAGTTCAATCATCATTCTGCTGCTCGGGCTGGCCTCCTGGCTGTACCTGAGTCGCAAATATCATTCTGAAAACAGGTAACTGCAAGTCAGTTACACAAACAAGACATCATGCAAGACAACAAGTACGATGTGGCCATAGTGGGCGC